>NZ_JYDG01000103.1:0-44290 GCF_003263545.1 Rahnella sp. AN3-3W3 | reverse complement strand
GACCTTGACTTTAAAGACTTAAATCTTAGTCACGCTATCAACCAGCGCCATTTCCTCACTACTCAGCAACTTCTCAATATCCACCAGAATCAACATCCGGTCGCCGAGCGAACCCAGCCCCGTCAGGTATTCCGTCGACATGGTCACCGCGAATTCCGGCGCCGGACGGATCTGATCCTGGCTCAGAGAAAGCACGTCGGATACGCCGTCTACCACGATCCCGACGACGCGGTTTTCGAAGTTCAGCACGATCACCACGGTGTTTTCATTGTAAATCACATCTTCCTGCGCGAACTTCACACGCAGGTCGAGGATAGGCACGATAACGCCTCGCAGGTTGGTGACACCTTTAATAAACGCAGGCGTGTTAGCAATGCGGGTTACCTGATCGTAACCGCGGATTTCCTGCACTTTCAGGATATCAATGCCGTATTCTTCGTCGCCTAAAGTAAAGATCAGAAATTCCTGACCTACTGTTTCACCCGCAATTTTTGCCACGGTTGCAAGTCCTGCCATGTTGTTCACCTTTGCTTTTATCTTTTAATCGGCCTGAGTTTTTCACACCCGGCGACATTGCGGTCACCGGAAGCGTTGCTGGTTATGCGGCAGAGACGCCCGTTGCCAGTTTGTCGCGGTTCAGCGACTGCAAGGCAGACACATCCACGATCAATGCCACACTGCCGTCGCCCAAAATGGTGGCGGCGGAAATGCCAGGCACTTTGCGATAGTTACTTTCCAGGTTTTTCACCACCACCTGATGCTGACCAATCAGTTGATCAACCAGCAAGGCGTAGCGACGGCCTGCACTTTGTAAAATCACAACAATGGCCTGTGTGGCTTCGGTTTTGGCCTCTTTCACATCGAAGACGTTGTAGAGCTCAACCAGCGGCAGGTATTCACCACGCACCTGCAGAACACGCTCGCCACCGGCCAGCGGATGCAAATCTTCAGCCAGCGGTTGCAGCGATTCCATGACGGCATTCAGCGGCAGAATAAAGACTTCTTCGCCCACTTTAACGGACATGCCGTCGAGAATGGCCAGCGTCAGCGGCAGCAGAATACGGATGGTTGTGCCTTTCCCCTGCTGGGAATGGATTTCAACATGGCCGCCCATTTCCTGGATGTTACGTTTCACGACGTCCATGCCGACGCCGCGACCGGAAACATCCGTCACTTTTTCTGCGGTCGAGAACCCGGCAGCGAAGATCAACATGCCGACTTCTTCATCGCTCATGTTTTCGCTGACGTTCATGCCCTGCGACGCGGCTTTCGCCAGAATACGTTCGCGGTTCAAACCGGCACCGTCATCGATGACCTCAATGCAGATATTCCCGCCCTGATGTTCAGCAGAAAGCGTCAAGTTACCGGTCGGCTCTTTGCCGTTGGCAATACGCACTTCCGGTGTTTCCACACCGTGATCCAGACTGTTACGCACCAGGTGCGTTAACGGGTCGATGATGCGTTCGATCAGGCTCTTATCCAGTTCGGTAGAGCTGCCGAGCAGGGTCAGTTCGATTTGCTTATTCAGTTTGCTGGCGAGATCGCGCACCAGACGCGGGAAGCGGCTGAACACGAATTCCATCGGCATCATACGAATCGACATTACCGATTCCTGCAAATCACGGGCGTTGCGCTCAAGCTGTCCCATGCTGTTGAGCAGGTCGCTGTGAACCACCGGATCCAGCAAATCGGAACGTTGCGCCAGCATCGACTGAGTGATCACCAGTTCGCCGACCAGGTTGATCAGCTGATCCACTTTTTCGACGGCGACACGAATACTGGTCGATTCAGCGGCTTTTGACGCACGGGCTTTCGCCGGTTCGCTGTTAGGCACGGCAGTCAGAACCGGTGCCGGACGCACGGCGACGGCGGCGCTTTCAGTGACGGCCGGGGCTGGCGCAGGTGCGGATTCAGCAACCGCAGGCACAGCGGCCTGTGTGAAACTGATTTGCTCCGGTTCCAGCACAAAACACAGCACCGCAATAATGTCGTCTTCGGTCACCGTAGTGATAAGCGTGGCTTCCACGCTGTCTGCGGTCTGAACCGGATCTTTGATTTCGCCAAGATTGCCCAGCTCTTCGAGCATGACAGGCACTTCCTGCGTTTTCAGGCCGGACAGGCGGACACGCATCCCGCCTTTCGCCGCAGGCGTTGCTGCCGCGACGGGCGCAGCCGCTGCGGGTTCATCTTCCACCACGTGAAGTTCCGGCGCAGGTTCGCGCTGTTCCTGCGCGTCGAGGGCCAGTTGTCTCAGGGCTGCACAGATATATTCAAAACTTTCTGCATCAGGATCCCGGGAGGATTTATAGGCGTCGAGTTGCTCCTGCATAATGTCTTTTGTTTCCAGAAACAGGTTGATGATGTCGGTGCTCAGGCTCATTTCAGCGCGACGCGCACCGTCGAGCAGGTTTTCCAGTAAGTGAGTCGTTTCCTGCAAAACCGTAAATCCAAACGTTGCCGCCCCGCCTTTGATTGAGTGCGCTGCGCGGAAAATCGCATTGAGCTGCTCAACATCTGGCGCCTGCGGATCAAGTAACAACAGATGTTGTTCCATGTCCGCCAGCAGCTCGTCTGCTTCATCAAAAAATGTCTGATAAAAATCAGTAATATCCATGCTCACGTGATCACCTCTGCTGTGAATCGCGGCTTGTTAATGTGTCGCAGGTGCCGTGCCTGCCGCGACAGCCGGAGCTGCCGTCGCAGGTTGAGCGCCTGCCGGTGGTGTCACTGGCGTCTGCGTCTCAATCCCGGGTATTGATGGTGCCTGTAATTGTGATGGTGCTGGTGCTGCTGATGAATCAGGTACCGCAGGTGCAGCCGGAGCCGGGCTCATTTTTGGCGCCAGCGCCGGTGCCGTCTGACGTCCCGGCACAGCTTTTTGCAGTTCGCCGGCGTCACTGATAGTGATCGCTTCACCCTCGCTGTTTTCACGTTCAATCGCTTCTTCAGCATGTTTGTTCAGAACTAAAATGCTGATACGCCGGTTAATCGCGTCACCCGCCGGATGGTTTTTTAACTGCATGGTGGATCCCATGCCCATCACGCGCAGAACTTTACCTTCACTGAGTCCGCCGATAATCATTTCGCGACGTGAAGCATTTGCGCGATCTGTCGAGAGCTCCCAGTTGCTGTACCCGCGTTCGCCCTGCGCATACGGCATATCGTCCGTATGGCCTGCAAGACTGATTTTATTCGGAAAATCATCCAGCACCGGCCCGATAGCGCGCAGAATATCGCGCATATACGGCTCGACAATCGCGCTGCCCAGCTGGAACATCGGACGATTTTTGCTATCAATAATCTGGATGCGTAAACCCTGTTCGGTCAGGTTAATCATCAGATGCGGACGCAAATCTTTCAGCCGCGGGTCAGACGCAAGCATGTCTTCGAGTTTCTGCTGCAAGCGTTGTAAATCACCGGCCTCACGTTTGCTCTCGCCCTGCGACTGATCCATTTTGTGCACTTCGCCGTCCTGCACGGTCGGGTCTTCCCCGCCGCCCGGGATCGGGCTGGTCGCATCACTGCTGCGCGGCCCGCCGGTTATCGCCACCGCCAGCGGTGTACGAAAGTATTCGGCAATTTGCACCAGTTCTTTAGGGCTGGAGATCGAAATCAGCCACATCACCAGGAAGAAAGCCATCATCGCTGTCATAAAGTCAGCGTAAGCAATCTTCCACGAACCGCCGTGATGCCCTCCGCCGTGCTTGTTCTTTTTCTTGCGGACAACAACGATTGGATGGCTTTGATGCTTCATACTTTTTCTTCTTCAGTTTGTTTCTGACCCGGCGACTTAACCTGGCGAACGTGCTCCTCCAGTTCGATGAAGGAAGGACGTTCAGAGGTGTAAAGCGTCTTACGGCCAAACTCGACGGCGATTTGTGGCGCATAACCATTGATGCTGGAAAGCAATGTCACTTTGATGCATTGCATCATCTTGGCGTTTTCCGCGCTTTTCTGGCGCAGAACGCTGGCAAGCGGAGAAATAAACCCGTATGCCAGAAGGATACCGAGGAAGGTCCCGACCATCGCATGCGCAATCAGCGCACCGAGTTCAGCCGCCGGACGATCCGCCGCCGCCAGGGTATGAACGATGCCCATCACCGCTGCGACGATACCGAAAGCCGGGAGTGAATCACCGACCAGCGCCAGGCTGTTGGCAGGCACTTCGCTTTCGTGCTCGTAGGTTTCGATTTCTTCATCCATCAATGCTTCAATTTCAAAAGCATTCATGTTGCCGCTCACCATCAGGCGGAGATAATCAGTCAGATATTCGACTAAATGCTTATCGGCAAGGATGCGCGGATAATTAGCGAAAATGTCGCTTTCGTTGGGATTGTCGATGTCATTTTCCAGCGACAGCATCCCCTGCTGACGTGATTTCGCCAGTAAGCGGTACAGCAACGCCATCAGATCCATATACAACGCTTTGTTGTATTTCGATGCGCGGAACAACTGAGGCAGCGCGCGCATTGTGGATTTAATCGCTTTTCCGTTGTTACCCACGAAAAAGGCACCGATGCCTGCACCGCCGATGATGAGTAATTCTGCGGGTTGGTATAACGCGCCCAGTTCACCGCCGACGAGCATGAAACCGCCGAACACTGAGCCCAACACCACGATGTAACCTATTATCACTAGCACGATGAATCCTTAATTCGATGTGGTTTTAGGGCGAGGAAAAGCGCGACGCCATGATTCTGCCGAGGTTTATGCCGCTAAGACGTGCATAAACGGTGCCAGTAATGACTGAGATATTCGGGGGGGAAATGATGAGCGGTGTTACCACCGCTCAGAACGACTTACTGCAACCCAATCATCTCAGACAGCGCGCTTGACCTGTTCGTCCAGCTCTTGAGATGTTATATCGGCAACCTGCGGGGAAAGTTTACGTTTTTTTACTGCTCGGGATGGGGGCTGGCAAAGACTGCAAACAAACCCGTGACGGGGCTGGTGTGCATGGGTAATAAATGAACCGTCACAGCAGTTACACGCAGAGAGTTGCAACATGCCGCTGTCGACAAAACGGACCAGTGTCCACGCACGTGTCAGCGCGAGGATCGGCGCTTCACCGGGTTGTTCAGGACATTGTTCAAGATACAGACGGTAAGCTTTAATCACCGCTTCCACCCCATTACAATGCCCGCTCTTTAAGAGGAAAGAGTACGCGTTGTAAAACATGGAAGAATGAATGTTTTGTTCCCAGGTCATAAACCAGTCAGTAGAGAACGGCAACATTCCTTTCGGCGGAGGACTTCCACGCAGTTCTTTGTACAGTTTGATCAGCCGGCCACGACTTAATTGCGTTTCGCTTTCCAGCATCTGTAGCCGGGCACCCAGCGTAATCAGTTCCATGGCAAGCTGAATGTCGCGCGCTTCCTGAACGATACTTTTTTCTGCCGGTTTGGTTAACCCATCTTTCCCAGACATAGCTACGCCCTTTTCTTCATCGCGCCGCTATCTTTCGCAGCCAGACCTTTGAGCAAATGACTCGACAACAGAATGCCGGTATGGATTTGCTGCAGGTCATCCACGCGCGATTCTTGTGTCAGGCGTTCAATCGTTTTGCTGTCATCAAAGCGGAACTGACACAAAAGCTGGTTCGTTTCAGCTAATTTCACCATCTGTGGCAACGTGAGCTGACCAAGTGTGTCTGCCATGACGTCATCAATTCCCAACCGGAACATCGCTGAGGCTTTTTCGTCGTTAATCAAACGCTGCGCCAACAGTAAATATGACAGGTTGATATCATATATGTGCTTAAGCAATTCGGACATTCTGTTCTACCCCATTACCGATGCCACTTTTAAAGGTGGCTGATTGATAGACATATTCCATGCAGCGAGAGTTTCACCCGGCGTGACAGGAGTATTTTTTACTATCAAAACAATTGGATCATTGGCTGTTTAATAAATCCTGCGATGAAAGTTAGATTTATCCCGCGGTATTTACTTCACCGCCAATACAAAGTTGTTCCTGATGTAAACTAAATTAATTGTGACAATTGCACTGCTAAGTATTAGTGAAACACTTTAGTTTTGGTGTACTGGCAGGGTCCGTTGCTGTGATGGCGTGTCATTCAGTGAAACGCTTTTACATACATTATTAGGAATTATCTTACTACGACGCAACTCTAACCCCGTTCCCTTTACACATACAATCTTGCCGTGGACGAATTTTGAATAAAGTGTGACACACATCACGCTTTTGAAATTTATTTTGTCTCCAAAAGTGCAATTTATCGTGAGAATTTGCGCAGATTTAAGTCAAAAGTAAAAAACCATCTAAAAAGCTGTCTTCAAACTGTCTTTTTTCGCCATTTTTAGATCATTTTGTACAAAGACCACCTAAAGCCAAATGATTAGCACACGCAGCAATTAATCATAGTTCATGCAGTATTATATGCTGCAAATTTCAAATAGCGTGATCATTGTGCTAATAATGCGCAACCCAGTCAGGGCGCGGCGTTTCGGGGAGTTATCTGAAAAAATGGTGTTTAAAATAAGGACGAATTGTTCTGAAATCGTGAGCAACCACGTGGTTTCAAAAGTAAAAAGACAATGATTGTAATAATTTGTTACTGCGCAGGAAGAATCATCCAGTCATCTGACCAGATTGATAAGGAGAAGTGATGAAACAGCGGATTTTTGCCGTGCTTACCTATCGGCAACTGTTCAGAAAAACTTTAATGATTGGGCTTAAAAAAGTGGTTTGTGCGGTGCAAGCGTAAATTAATAGCTCAAGAATAGGATTTTTATTACCTAACCAGCATCCCACGCCAGAATTTACGCATGAAATACGCATAAGACACATTTTTAACGGAGATAATTAAAGGTATAAGTGAATAACCGGAGGAACGGAAGGTCATTAACTTGTCTTATTAGTGAAATATACGACTGCGGATACTTTTGAAGGGTGATTACTTTCATTCAAAGTAACGGGGGATGTCATTGTGTGTTAATCCAGCTGAATAAAAAAAGCCTGCCGATATTTCAGGCAGGCCATAACTTATTATTATTCAAAAACGATTTACCGATTAAAAAGGCATAGATTGCGGGTCCGGATACTGATACTCAAAACCGAGTTCTTTGCAGATCCACTCGCCATCCACGATTTTGCCTTTTCCTGCTGAACCTTCTTCAGCAAAGGTTGGCGGTTGCAGCCCCATTTGTCTTGCCAGTGCCGGATAGTAATCCGCTTTCGCCGGATGCTTCGGTGCACATACGTTAAAGGTATGCCCGCCTTTTGGCCGGCTGAGCAATAAAGCAATTGCCGCGACGACGTCATCCTGATGCACCAGATTGACCCCGTGGTGACCGCCTTTCACCCCGGTCTTACCCGCCATGAAACGGCCAGGATGGCGATCTCCGCCCACCAGACCTGCCAGACGCAGTACATCAACGGACGTATTTGGCAGTCCGTGGAACCAGTTCTCCAGCTCTTTAAGGACTTTGCCGCTGGCAGTCACCGGCTCGAGAAGAGAATCTTCCCGCACCACGCCCTCTCTTTCGCCGTATACCGACGTCGAACTGGTGAAAATAATCCGTTTCACGTTATGCGCCAGCGCACTGTCGGTTAACTGCTGCACCGCCTGGAAATAAAGTTCACTGCCCTCCACGGTCCGGCGCGCGGGCAGAGTGATAATCAGGGCATCCACATTAAGCAGACGATCGAGATCTTCCGCTTCGCATTCCATTTCTGGTGTGAAAACCAGCGGGAAGCATTCGATCCCCACCATTCTTGCAGCGTCCACGCCATCCAGCGTCGTTTTGCTGCCCACGACATCGTAGCCTTTTGCAGCCAGCGCCATCGCCAGTGGCATTCCCAGCCAGCCCAGTCCGATAATCGAAACCTTCTTCATACTTTGCTCCATTTGTTCAGAGGCACCTGGTATCACATCACCAACTGCTGATATCTTCCTTTATACTAGCAAAGGTCGCCTTTTCCCCGTTCAGTCTGCGTAAGGTTTTCTTGGTGTCTGTTAACAGATTATTCAAAAATCAGATGAAAACCCTGCGGCTGATAAGAAAAACTCATCATCGGAAAAAAAGGTTGCGCTGTTGCCGCCCGATAGTTTAGTTTTATTGGCAACGAATTTGATATGTGTGGCGAATGATTCAAATTGAATCACGCGGCATCTGAATCACTGAATAGAGACACTGACATGACAAACGTTCTGATTAACCACCATCATCACCATCACCCTGACTAGTCTTTCAGGCGATTGGTGCTGGGAGACTGTTTAGATCTTCCAGTGGCGCAGAACGCAGAGATAGCCCCCGGAAGATTTCTTCCGGGGGCTTTTTTTTTGGCCTGACGGATTGAAGTTAAAGAATTTTAAACAAAACGATTTATATAAATAATTGAGAAACTGAGGTCATCATGCTGGATAAAACACGTTTACGGATAGCAATGCAGAAGTCGGGTCGCCTGAGCGATGAATCACGCGAATTACTGGCGCGCTGTGGCATCAAAATCAACCTGCAGGAACAGCGTCTGATCGCTTTCGCTGAGAACATGCCCATCGATATTTTGCGTGTCCGTGATGACGATATCCCGGGACTGGTGATGGACGGCGTGGTGGATCTGGGGATCATCGGCGAGAACGTACTCGAAGAAGAGCTGCTGAGCCGTCGCGCTCAGGGCGAAGACCCGCGTTACTTTACCCTCCGTCGCCTGGATTTCGGCGGCTGCCGTTTGTCTCTGGCAACGCCGCTGGACACCGAATATACCGGTCCGCAAAGTTTGCAAAACGCCCGTATCGCGACGTCTTATCCACACCTGCTCAAGCAATACCTCGATAAAAAAGGCGTCGATTTCAAATCTTGTCTGCTGAACGGTTCTGTTGAAGTCGCACCGCGTGCCGGTCTGTCTGATGCGATTTGCGACCTGGTGTCTACCGGCGCAACGCTGGAAGCCAACGGACTGCGCGAAGTTGAAGTGATTTACCGCTCCAAAGCCTGTCTGATCCAGCGCGATGGCGAAATGCCGCAAGAGAAACAACTGCTGATCGACAAAATGATGACCCGTATTCAGGGCGTTATTCAGGCTCGCGAATCCAAATACATTATGTTGCACGCGCCGAGTGAGCGTCTGGACGAAATCGTTGCCCTGCTGCCGGGTGCTGAGCGTCCGACGATTCTGCCGCTGGCAGGCGATCAGCAGCGCGTGGCCATGCACATGGTCAGCAGCGAAACGTTATTCTGGGAAACCATGGAGAAACTGAAAGCGCTGGGCGCCAGCTCAATTCTGGTTCTGCCAATCGAAAAAATGATGGAGTAAGCCATGAAGCCTGACGCGTTCACTACCCCGATTGACTGGCAGCAATGCGACGAACAACAACGTCGCGAGCTGCTGACACGCCCGGCAATTTCGGCGTCCGACCGTATTACTGAATCTGTCAGTGAAATTCTGCGCCGTGTGCGCAGTGAAGGTGACAGTGCGCTGCGCGAGTTTTGCGCCCGCTTTGATAAGACTGAAGTTCAGGAGTTGCGCGTCACCGCACAGCAAATCGAGGCAGCATCCGCGCGTTTAGGTGATGACGTTAAACAGGCGATGGCCCACGCCGTGCGCAACATCGATACCTTCCATCAGGCGCAAAAACTGGCGGTGGTGGATATCGAAACTCAGCCGGGCGTACGCTGCCAGCAACTGACCCGCCCTATTCAGTCCGTCGGGCTGTATATTCCGGGCGGTTCTGCGCCGCTGGTATCGACCGTATTAATGTTAGCGACACCGGCGCGTATTGCCGGATGCCAGAAAGTGGTGCTGTGTTCTCCGCCACCGATTGCCGATGAAATTCTGTATGCCGCGCAACTTTGCGGTGTGGAAGAGGTGTATCAGCTTGGCGGTGCGCAGGCGATTGCCGCGCTGGCCTTCGGCACCGAAACCGTGCCACGTGTGGCGAAAATCTTCGGACCAGGTAATGCCTATGTGACCGAGGCTAAACGTCAGGTCAGTCAGAGCCTGGACGGCGCGGCGATTGATATGCCTGCCGGGCCTTCCGAAGTGCTGGTGATTGCCGACAGCGGTGCCACACCTGATTTCGTCGCCTCTGATTTACTTTCACAGGCTGAACACGGCCCGGATTCTCAGGTGATTTTGCTGACACCTGATTTGAAAATGGCACAGGCCGTTGGCGAAGCCGTTGAACGTCAGTTACAGACATTATCCCGCAGCGAGATCGCCCGTCAGGCGCTGGCGAGCAGCCGTCTGATTGTGGCGAAAGACCTCGCGCAATGTATCGACATCAGCAATACCTACGGTCCGGAGCACCTGATCCTGCAAACCCGCGAGCCGGAACAGCTTGTCGACAGGATTACCAGCGCCGGTTCGGTCTTTCTCGGTGACTGGTCACCGGAATCTGCTGGCGATTACGCCTCCGGTACCAACCACGTCTTGCCGACGTACGGTTACACCGCGACCTGTTCCAGTCTCGGGCTGGCCGATTTCCAGAAACGCATGACCGTTCAGCAGTTAACACCTGAAGGTTTGCTCGGTCTGGCAAATACCATTGAAACCCTGGCGCAGGCTGAACAGCTGACCGCACACAAAAATGCCGTGACTTTGCGCGTTAACGCTTTAAAGGAGCAACGCTGATGAGCAACGAAAACAACCTCAGCGTTCAGGCGCTGGCACGTAAGAATGTGCAGGAACTGACGCCGTATCAGTCCGCCCGCCGTCTGGGGGGGAACGGTGATGTCTGGCTGAATGCCAACGAATATGCCATCGCGCCACAGTTCCAACTGACACAGCAAACGTTTAACCGTTACCCGGAATGTCAGCCTGCGCTGGTCATCAACCGTTATGCAGCTTATGCGGGTGTCGATCCGGAACAGGTACTGGTCAGTCGCGGCGCAGACGAAGGCATCGAGCTTTTGATCCGCGCTTTCTGCGAACCGGGCAAAGACGCCATCCTTTATTGTCCGCCGACCTACGGCATGTACAGCGTGAGTGCCGAAACCATTGGCGTCGAAGGCCGCACGGTGGCCGCGAAAGCCGACTGGTCTCTGGATATTCCTGCCATTGAAGCCGCCCTCGACGGCGTGAAACTGGTGTATGTGTGCAGCCCGAATAATCCGACCGGCAACATTATCGACCCGGATGAAATCCGCGCCGTACTGGAAATGACCCGTGGCCGCGCGATTGTCGCCGTCGATGAGGCTTATATCGAATTCTGCCCGCAGGCGACAGTTTCCGGCTGGTTGCAGGAATACCCACATCTGGCGATTTTGCGCACGCTGTCTAAAGCCTTCGCACTTGCCGGTCTGCGCTGCGGCTTCACGATCGCCAACAGCGAGCTGATTGGCTTATTAATGAAAGTCATCGCGCCTTATCCTTTATCAACGCCGGTCGCCGATATCGCTGCACAGGCGCTGAGCCCTGAAGGACTGGCGATTATGCGTCAGCGCGTGGCTGAAGTAACAGAGAACCGCGAGTGGTTACTGAAAGAACTGGAAAAATGCGCCTGCGTTGAAGAGGCTTTTGCCAGCGACACGAACTATGTGCTTGCCCGTTTCTCTGCTTCAAGTGCAGTATTTAAAAACCTCTGGGATCAGGGCATTATCCTGCGTGACCAGAATAAGCAACCGGGACTTTCCGGCTGCCTGCGAATTACCATTGGTACGCGTAACGAGTTGCAACGCGTGATTGACGCACTGCAACCGTTACCGGGCGCGACCGCCACGACCATCAACGATAATCAAAATAGCCCCCGCAAGGAGCACATGTGAGCCAGAGCCCGTTATTGCAAAAAACACTGTTTATCGACCGCGACGGTACGCTGATTTCTGAGCCACCGGAAGATTTCCAGGTGGACCGTCTGGATAAACTGGCTCTCGAGCCGGGCGTTATTCCGGCACTGCTGGCGCTGCAAGACGCCGGTTTCAAACTGGTGATGATCACCAATCAGGACGGTCTGGGTACCGCCAGTTTCCCTCAGGAAACCTTCGATCCGCCGCACAACCTGATGATGCAAATCCTGACCTCGCAGGGCATCGTTTTTGATGAAGTTCTGATCTGCCCTCATCTTCCGGCCGATCACTGTGATTGCCGTAAACCGAAAACCAAACTGGTGACCGGTTATCTGGAAAGCGGCGTGCTGGACACGGCAAACAGCTATGTCATTGGTGATCGTGATACCGATATTCAGCTGGCGGCCAATATGGGCATCGCCGGGCTGCGTTATCAGCGCGATACCCTGAACTGGGCAGCCATTGCGGAGCAACTGACTAAACGTGACCGCCATGCGAAAGTGAACCGCGTGACGCGTGAAACGGCGATTGATGTCGATGTCTGGCTGGATCGTGAAGGCGAAAGCAAAATCCGCACCGGTGTGGGCTTCTTCGACCATATGCTGGATCAGATTGCCACGCACGGCGGTTTCCGTATGAATATCGAAGTGAAAGGCGATTTGTATATCGACGATCACCACACGGTAGAAGATACCGCACTGGCGCTGGGCGAAGCGTTGAACAAAGCGCTGGGCGATAAACGTGGCATTGGCCGTTTCGGATTCGTGCTGCCTATGGATGAATGTCTGGCACGCTGTGCGCTGGATATCTCCGGCCGTCCGCACCTGGAATACAAAGCAGAATTTAACTATCAGCGCGTCGGTGACCTGAGCACGGAAATGGTCGAACACTTCTTCCGTTCCCTGTCCTACGCGATGGCCTGTACCCTGCATCTGCGCACCAAGGGCAAGAACGATCACCACCGCGTCGAAAGCCTGTTCAAAGCCTTTGGCCGCACACTGCGCCAGGCAATTCGCGTCGATGGCAATACCCTGCCGAGTTCGAAAGGAGTGCTGTGATGAATGTCGTTATCCTTGATACCGGCTGTGCCAACCTCTCTTCCGTAAAATACGCGGTGCAACGTCTGGGCTACGAGCCGACGGTAAGCCGTGAAGCGGAAATTGTGTTGCAGGCAGACAAGTTATTTCTGCCGGGCGTCGGTACCGCACAGGCCGCAATGGAACAACTTGAACAGCGCGAGCTGATCGAACTCATCAAAGCCTGCACACAACCGGTGCTGGGTATTTGTCTGGGGATGCAACTGCTGGCTTCTTCGAGTGAAGAAAATGGCGGGATTGATACGCTGGGCATTATCGAAACGCCGGTAACACGTATGCAGGATATGGGGCTGCCACTGCCGCACATGGGCTGGAATCAGGTCATTGCCAACGCCGACAGCCATCTTTTCCGTGGTATCGACGAAAACGCCTACTTCTATTTCGTCCATGGATTTGCCATGCCGGTATGCGAAAACACCATCGCGCAGACACTATACGGTGAGCCCTTCAGCGCAGCCGTACAAAAAGACAACTTCTTCGGCGTGCAGTTTCATCCCGAGCGCTCCGGTGCCGCTGGCGCACAGTTGCTGAAAAACTTTCTGGAGATGTAAACAGCATGATTATTCCCGCTTTAGATTTGATCGACGGCAGCGTGGTGCGTTTGCATCAGGGTGATTACGGTCAGCAGCGTGACTACGGCAATGATCCGCTGCCACGGTTGCAGGATTATCAGCAACAAGGCGCGCAGGTTCTGCATCTGGTGGATCTGACTGGCGCAAAGGATCCGGCAGCGCGTCAGATCCCTTTGCTGACCAAACTGCTGGCCGGTGTTTCCGTGCCGGTGCAGGTCGGCGGCGGTATCCGCACCGAACAAGACGTTGAGGCTTTGCTCAGCGCCGGTGCAACCCGCGTGGTGGTCGGCTCGACAGCGGTAAAAGATCCGCAGACCGTACAGGGCTGGTTCAGCCGTTTCGGCGCAGATGCGCTGGTTCTGGCACTTGATGTACGCATCGATGCAGAAGGCACTAAAAATGTCGCCATCAGCGGCTGGCAGGAAAACTCCAACGCCACGCTGGAACAGGTCGTCGAGCGATATCTGCCGTTCGGCCTGAAACATGTACTTTGCACCGATATTTCCCGTGACGGCACGCTGGCGGGTTCTAACGTTGAACTTTATCGTGAAGTGACCGCACGTTATCCGCAGGTAGCATTTCAGGCATCCGGCGGCATCGGCTCGCTTGATGATATTGCGGCATTACGCGACAGCGGCGTAAAAGGTGTCATTGTCGGGCGCGCATTGCTCGACGGTAAATTTACTGCGACGGAGGCAATTTCATGCTGGCAAAACGGATAATCCCCTGCCTCGACGTTAAAGACGGTCAGGTTGTGAAAGGCGTGCAGTTCCGCAATCACGAAATTATCGGCGACATCGTGCCTTTAGCGCAGCGTTATGCTGAGGAAGGCGCAGACGAACTGGTGTTTTACGATATTACGGCGTCCAGCGACGGTCGCGTGGTAGACAAAAGCTGGGTATCACGCGTGGCGCAAGTCATCGATATCCCCTTCTGTGTCGCGGGCGGCATCAAGAGCCTCGAAGATGCAGGCCAGATTTTGCAGTTTGGTGCAGACAAGATTTCCATTAATTCACCCGCACTGGCTGACCCGACATTGATCAGCCGCCTCGCCGACCGCTATGGTGTACAGTGTATCGTTGTCGGTATTGATACGTGGCACGATGCGGCGACCGGTACCTATCAGGTGCATCAGTTTACCGGCGACGAAGCGCGTACCAAAGTCACTACCTGGCAGACGGTTGACTGGGTGAAAGAAGTTCAGGAACGCGGCGCCGGTGAAATTGTACTTAATATGATGAATCAGGACGGCGTGCGTAACGGTTACGACCTTGCGCAACTTAAGATGATCCGCGAAGTGTGTCACGTTCCGCTGATCGCCTCCGGCGGTGCCGGCACCATGCCACACTTCCTCGATGCCTTCCGCGAAGCACAGGTTGACGGCGCACTGGCCGCCTCCGTGTTCCACAAACAAATTATTAATATTGGTGAGCTGAAAAGCTACTTAGCCGAAAATGGCGTGGAGATCCGCTTGTGAGTAATCAGGACGTAAAAACCAATCTGTTAACCGGTGAACAGATCAGCCAGCTCGACTGGGCAAAAGTGGATAACCTGATGCCGGCCATCATACAGCACGCGGTGTCGGGTGAAGTACTGATGCTCGGTTATATGAATCAGGAAGCGCTGAGCGTTACCCAGTCCTCCGGTAAAGTCACCTTTTATTCCCGCACCAAAGAACGTCTTTGGACCAAAGGTGAAACGTCAGAGAACTATCTGAATGTGGTCAGCATCACGCCAGATTGTGATAACGACACGTTGCTGGTTCTGGTAAATCCGGTGGGTCCGACCTGCCACAAAGGGAATAACAGCTGCTTCCATCCCGCCGAAACCGACTGGGCGTTTTTGTATCAGCTGGAAGAACTGCTGGCATCGCGCAAAACCGCCGATCCGGAAAGCTCTTACACCGCGAAACTTTACGCCAGCGGGACCAAACGTATCGCGCAGAAAGTCGGTGAAGAAGGCGTGGAAACTGCGCTGGCAGCCACCGTCAATGACCGCTTCGAACTGAAAAACGAAGCCTCTGATCTGATTTATCACCTGCTGGTCTTACTGCAGGATCAGAATCTGAACCTGAGCACCGTGATCGAAAATCTGCGTCAGCGTCATAAGAAATAACAGCAGGCTTTAACGCTAAAAAAGTCCAGACGTAAAAAAGCCGCCTTTGCTGAAGAGCATTGGCGGCTTTTTATGGGCAATTTATTAGTTACGTGGCGTATAGGATTTAACCATGTTACGGCCAAGTACAATCACAGAACCCACAATAATACCCAGAATCGCGCCAAGCAGTAGAATTAACACTTTCTTAGGGCTATCTCTGTGTATAGGCAGATCAGGTTTCATGACATAGCGAAGCGCATAAGTTGAATCAGGTTTAGATTTTAATGCACTAATTGCTAACAATGTCTGACGTGCCTGATAATATGACGCATCAAGGGGTAATGGTCGTGTTGCTTCATTTTTAATAGTAGCAGAGAGAGCATCGCTACCCAGAACAAAAAGAGTATCTTCAGAGAGCGTTTCTGCCTGCTGGACCAGAGTATCTTTAATGTTCGCCTGTTGGGCAACCAGCAATGCTTGGTTTAACATTTTCAAACGGAGATCTTTCTTCTCCTGAGCAACCTTCTCCTGAGTCGCTAAATCCTCTTTAAGGTCTTCAATTTTAGAGTTGATACTAATTTGCAAGTCATTATCAAGTTCAGTCACTACCCGCTTGTTGATTTGTTGAATGTAAGTGGTGAGAGTTTTTTGCGCCTCGCCAGCAGTTTTTGCGGTATAGCTTATTTTGAGAGGGACAGGTTGATCTTTAACGGCCGGAGCAATCGTGAGCTTTTCCGGATCCACCTGGTTATCAAGTTGTTCAGATAAAGCAGAAATTGAAGCATTAAATCGACCGAAAAAACGCTGTTGAACATCCACTACCGAAGGGGCATTAGCTGGGTTCTGGCTGTACAACATACTCATCGCATTATTGTAGTTAGCTATTTGGCCTGAATCAGGATATGTGACAATAGCTTCAGAAGTCCATTTCTGTTTAGCCACAGACAAATAGACGACCGCCAGAATAATTGTCAAAATCATAATTGTAAAGATTAGTATTTTACCACGCCACAACTGCATAAGGACGTCGATAAGGTCAATTTCTTCATTTTGTCTCGAAGACAGGTTATTGGTCATTTTATTATCTTGATTCATGATTACCCTAGAGAAAAACAGTCACATTAGGTCAGTAATTTGTGCCAATCGATTATAGACAGGTTTCCAGAGAAAATTGGGATTATAAGCAATGATTTTCGTAAGAATTCCCTGAAAAAAATCACTCGGGGATTTTAGGGGAAAGGATCCCTGTCAAAAAAAACGCCCCTCCTCGGGGCGTTAATATTTTAGTTAACTCTGATTAATCCAACCATTCGGTATGGAAAACGCCATCTTTGTCGGTACGCTTGTAAGTATGCGCACCGAAGTAGTCACGCTGTGCCTGGATCAGGTTAGCTGGCAGAACCGCTGAGCGGTAGCTGTCGTAATAGTTGATCGCAGCAGAGAAAGTTGGTGTCGGGATACCGTTCTGAACGGCATAAGACACAACATCACGCAGCGCTTGCTGGTATTCGTCAGCAATGTTTTTGAAGTATGGAGCCAGCAGGAGGTTTGCGATAGATGCATTTTCAGCATACGCATCGGTGATTTTCTGCAGGAACTGCGCGCGGATGATACAGCCAGCACGGAAGATCTTCGCGATTTCGCCGTAGTTCAGGTCCCAGTTGTTCTCATCTGAAGCAGCTTTAAGCTGTGAGAAGCCCTGAGCGTAAGAAACCAGTTTACCCAGATACAGCGC
The DNA here is from genome assembly GCF_003263545.1 of Rahnella sp. AN3-3W3. Lineage (NCBI taxonomy): Bacteria > Pseudomonadati > Pseudomonadota > Gammaproteobacteria > Enterobacterales > Yersiniaceae > Rahnella > Rahnella sp. AN3-3W3. The sequence goes on along the minus strand of NZ_JYDG01000103.1, from coordinate 27,039 downwards.
ACGACGCACTTTCTCGATAAACTCAGCTTTGTCGCCAGAGAAAGGTTTAACAGCCGGGCCAGACAATACTTTAGAGGCAGCAACGCGCTGATCTTTCAACGAAGAAAGATAACGGGCAAATACGGACTCAGTGATCAGGGTCAGTGGTTCACCCAGATCCAGTGAACTCTGGCTGGTCCATTTACCGGTACCTTTGTTCGCTGCTTCGTCGAGGATCACATCGACCAGGTATTTACCCTCGTCGTCTTTCTTAGTGAAGATGTCTTTGGTGATGTCAATCAGGTAGCTGCTCAGCTCACCTTTATTCCAGTCAGCGAAGGTCGTAGCAAGCTCTTCGTTGCTCAGGTTCAGGGACTGTTTAAGCAGGGAATACGCTTCAGCGATAAGTTGCATATCGCCGTATTCGATGCCGTTATGAACCATCTTAACGTAATGACCAGCACCATCTGCACCGATGTAAGCTACACAAGCGTCGCCATCTTCAGCACGCGCGGCGATTTTCTCAAGGATCGGAGCCACCAGTGCGTACGCTTCTTTCTGACCGCCTGGCATGATGGATGGGCCTTTCAGTGCGCCCTCTTCACCACCGGAAACCCCGGTGCCGATGAAGTTAAAACCTTGCTCAGACAGTTCGCGGTTACGTCGAATGGTGTCTTTATAGTAGGTGTTGCCGCCATCGATCAGGATGTCGCCTTTATCCAGATGCGGAGTCAGGGATGCGATGGTTTTATCAGTTGCTTCACCGGCTTTCACCATCAGCAAGATACGACGAGGTTTTTCCAGCGAGTCAACAAACTCTTCGACCGTGTAGTGCGGAACCAGATTTTTACCCGGGTTTTCAGCGATGACTTCATCAGTCTTGTCGCCAGAACGGTTAAAAATGGAAACGGAATAACCACGGCTTTCGATGTTAAGCGCGAGGTTACGGCCCATGACCGCCATACCGACAACGCCGATTTGTTGTTTGGACATTAGCAACTCCTGTCTGAAATAGTTGAACGCTCAGTATTTAGACTAAACCTCTGTAAATAGTAGGTTTAACTGAACTGGGCTATACAAATGAACTCAAGCATTGTACATGAGAATGATAACGGTGGAACCTATTGCAGCGTTCAGATTCTTTACAAAAAGTGAAAATTATCATTCATTTTAAAAAGAGTTATCCAATGAGTGATGATCGTAGCAAAAAAAATTAGCCGAGGGGAATAAGTGTAAATCAACAGTTTTTTGATAATTTCATGTCTAAACATTACCGCAGAGTATCAATTACAGATGTTTAATTATTCGTGCAGGTGCCCCAGCAACGACAACATTTGGAGGAACATCTTTTGTAACAACAGCACCGGCACCAACTAAACTATTCTCGCCTATTGTAATACCGGGGAGAATAGTGGCATTCGCCCCAATGGAAGCATTTTTTTTGACTAATATCTTAGGGAAATTTTCAGGGTAATGCTTTGAACGAGGGAACTTATCATTTGTGAATACAGCACAGGGACCTACGAAAACATCATCTTCAAGAGTAACGCCATCCCATATGTAAACACCTGATTTGATTGTAACGTTATTACCAATTACAACATCATTTTCTATTAAAGAACTGGCACAGATATTACAATTGGTACCTATCCTGGCACCTTTCAGCACTACAACAAATTGCCAAATTTTGGTACCATTTCCAATATTTTCACTTTGAACATCACTTAGCTTATGAATAAACATATCGAAATCAATCCCGTAATAATGTAAAATTTAAATATTACAGACAATGCATATGTAACTAAAATATTTAACAAATAAACACAGCATCAAAATAACTTACGCGAAAAATTTTTCTTTATGCCGTCATATACACCTAAAAAAACATATTTCGAAAGTTTAAACTTATCTTTCTTAATGAGTAACATAATTATGTAAAAACAAAATAATCTGAATATGTTATATCTTCGCCAGCAACCGGGGAATGGACGGTAGAGGCTACAGAAAGTACCATTTCTAAAAACATAAAAGTAGCGATAAGTTGAATGAACCGGAACCTCAATTCTATTGAATATTTTTTTCCTGTCATCGCCTAATTTATGAATCAATTTAGCATTTTTAACTCCAAAAATTTTGAATCCTAAATTAACAAGTCTTAAACACCAGTCAGTATCAACATATTCTAAAAAGAAACCCTCATGATTTTTCCCTACGATAGGCCAGACAGAAGTCGGGAAAAAAGTACCTGATGAAATTAACTGATGAGTTTCAATGTATCTATGATTAACTTTTTCAGGTTCTATAACAAGACGCTGATTGTTATCATATAGGTAAAAAGGAAACTGTTTACCACTTCTTTCGTCGACAATTAAAGGCCCCAGTGCTCCTACATTAATATTCTCAGCTTTAAGTTCATTGAAAGCTTCTAAAAGGCTAGAAATGAAATTCTGTTCTAAGCGGCTATCTTGGTCAAATAGGCAAACATATTTATAATTTTGCTCGATAGCTTTATCAACGCCAATATTCTGCGCTGCTCCTATCCCAACATTTGATTCAAGAGTGAAAATTTCAACTCTCGATTGACCAACCTCTTCTTCTAAAGGTGTGTCAGAACCGTTATTGACTATAATTATTTTTTGAACTTGATCTATTAGGGAAGAGATAAGAAGCCGCAAATCAGATAGATTTGGTTTATAGGTGACAATGATGCCACAAACATTATTTTCCATAAGTGACTAAAACCTTAAAATTGAAAACCAACCGTAATAACTTTCTAAGAGCAGCTCCAATAAGCAGTGATATTTTCTTGGAAATTCTATTACTATCATTGAGTCCTAATGAATATGTTTTTAAAAAAAGACGATTTAATCCGGACCATTGATTCGCATAACCAGCATTAACAACTCTAATCTCATGATTCATTTTTTTTCTGAAAGTACTTTCACGAGATATATTAGTATTGTGTACCCTATATGCGGCAATAGGTAAAAAATCAAAATGAACTTTTACTCCACGGAGTAATCTCAAATAAAAGTCACGATCTTCTGCTATTAATTGGGGATCGTAGTACCCTATAACATCATAAGCTTTCTTTTTTATAAGCAAACATGGTCCGGGAACACACCAATTCGTGACTATTTCACCAATCAATAATTTATCTTCAGCTAACGCTTTGGCGTTAGCATTAAAATATGACAAGAAACCACTTTCATGAGTGATTTCGGATTCGTTATTAATTATGCAAACATCACTTATCAAAGCATCATATTTATGACTGTTCAAAAACTCTAATTTGTTGGGAATTGAATCCGGTAGCATAAAGTCATCAGCTGCACAGATGTTTATGATATCATATTTTGAAGCCTTAACTCCGCGATTCAGGGTTTTACAAACACCTGAATTAGTTTCATTTTTTAAGAAAATAATTTCGAAATTTTCTCTTGAATTTTCACTTATCCATTTATCGACTACTGCTGCTGAATTATCTTTAGAACTATCATCTATTATAACAACCTGTACGTTGACATTCCTCACCCGAAATAATGAATTAAGGCATTCAAGCACGTATTGCTCTTGATTATAAAGTGGGACAACAAAGGATATAGATTGATTACTGTTCTGCAAAATGTTCTCTCTCTCTGACATCCAGGCTTTCAATATTTTTTTTGGTAGAAGGAAAATACTTACGATAACTTGAAATGAATAAAGAAATAGCTAACGGCACTGAGAATACTACAATTATTTTTAAGTACAATCCTAAAGCAAGGGACGGATCTACAAAAATAAAGCAGGAATACGTACAAAAAACAACATAAAAGAAAAAGCGTAACGATGTTCTGGGAGTTCTGCTATTTATAATTCCTCTGCCAGAACGGATGGCACAATAGATAACGCCGATTAAAAAAGAGAATAAAACAGAGAAGTAAGGACCAAATAGGTATAGACCTAGTATGTTATGACGCGCATTAGGCCCTATACCGCTGTCAATGTTGTAATAATACTTGGCGATTTCATAGCCAAAAACAACCTTTTCTTTACTCGAAAAACCAAATAGTTCTTTAACTTTATTGATGGTACCGCCAAAGAAATAATCCCAAGGATAGATATTTGTCGGCAGCGATGCAAAGAAAACTTTATTATACCCTTGATAGAAAACATCCCCAAAAAGAACAAATCTTTCAAAAAAAGCTTTTATAACGTTCTCATCAGAGTTCCAAACGCTGAATAGAATTATCATTAGCCCAAGGATAACCAGAGGGGAGATGTAAGATAGATATTTTACCACTTTATTCAGTTCTTTAATTTTGTAAACTTCTTTAACTAAAAATAAAGAAACAATCAAAAAGAAGAAGTCGGATTTCCCCCCCTTAGCAAGAAGGAATACAAAACAAAATCCAATAATTATAAGATCCATTTTGTTTTTTTTGAAAAACACATATCTCTTTATAATGACTAAAGCAGGTAAACACACCCAATACACATCTGTGAACCACGATAAAGCCCCCAGCGAATCAGTAGTATCAAGACGTGACATTTGATTCAAAATCGGTATGCCAGCTAAAGCGAAGTACGCGACAGATGTTATTGCAAATATTATTAAGGTAACAAGATAGAACGTTGAATAATTTGCGTACCATTCACTGGTTATACTTGCTTTAATATTTTCACCTAAATAATTCTCTTTGTATTTTTTCCGCATAAAAGCACATGGCAATAAAAATGCAACTTCAGTAAAGATGAATGAATAGAAAAAATAATCAGAAAGAACATCTTCGATATAAATAAACAAGACAACCGAGCATGAAAAAGCTTGGGCAAGATAACCAATCATGAGCGGGTCGGCAATATGTGCTATATTACGACCAAAAATGAAGTAATATAAGACCAGTACTGAAATCATGACAATTATATATGTACTTATATCTGAATATAATAAATCCAAAAATTGATTATTGGTCATGTAATATTACTCAGTTTGAAAATCTCTTTAAATTAAAGACAACAAAAATCAAATACAAAATATAGTTAACAAGATAACCAACATTTGCCCCTTGCACGCCAAATTGGTTAATAAAGAAATAGCTTAAAATAACAAAAGTTGCCGAAAAAAACAGTTCAGTTGAAATAAACCATTTAGTAGCGTTACGTGCTAGCATTGGAAATGCATAAAGCCAACTGGCAATTTTGATGACATCACCCACTAGTTGTATTGCAAAAAGATTTCTTGCCTGGCGGAATTCTTCTGTGAAAAGGATGCTTATAGCGACATCGCGTAGAAAGTATACACAAATGGCCATCAGACTGACTAACGGAAGAATAATTTTAGCCGTATTCTTAATTTCACGTCGTGTCGCTTCCAATCCACTTATTGTAGAAAGTCTTGGAAGGTAGTAGGCACTTAGCGCCATAGTGCAAACACCCAAATATACTTCTGATATTTTCCAAACTGCTTGCCATTGACCGGCTAACTCCCAGCCAACTTTACTAATCAAAATATTGCGAAGTAAAACTAATGAGATTGGCAGGGCCAGCGCAGTGGCGCTAGCCATTAAAATATAGCCCCCAATCTCTTTGTAAGCTTCCTTGTTGGCTCTACCATACCAATACTTAAAACGTAACCATGGTTGTTTTAAGGATAGTACAAGTAAAATCCCTCCTATCAATGCAGACTGCAAAGCCGCGGCCATCAATGCCCCCCTCAGATTATAATATATGATTAAAATAATCATAAGGAGGCCTGATAAAACAGCAGAAATCATCCCAAGAGCAACATATTGCTTGTAAAGTTGCTGCCCATTAATTATAGAAGTAATTAATGTTCCAATAGCAGTAAATGGAAGTGAGGCTAAAACAATATAGATAATCCAGTTGTAATCCGGATCTCTAAATATCCAGTCAGATAGTTCAGGCGCGAAGAACAAACCAACAGGTATCAATATACAAGCTAATAACAACACCCAGTGTAACGATGCTTTCCACCATGAAGAGCAGGAGTCGTAGCCACGTTCGGAATACTCAGCTGTATATCGTACTACGCCATTACTAACTGGAGAGTTAATTATCCCGTTAAAGCTGTTTACGACGCTTTGCACCTGCCCGAGCATCGCCATGCCTGTTGGACCAGTGTAGACTGCAACAACTTTTGCTATTACGAATCCCATTCCCATTTTCACTAAAGTTAACAGACCAGTCATTGCAGTAACTTTTAATAACTTTTTCATAAACTAAAGTCATTCATGGCATCAATAATTTTCTGAATGTCGGTTTCGCTCAATGTTGGATCTAAAGGTATCGATAAAACATGTTGATGAATCTTCTCAGTTATCGGAAGAGATTTATTATTCCACTCAGAATATGCTTTTTGTTTATGTGGTGGGATAGGATAATGGATGAGGGACTGAATGCCATGACTTGTTAACCATGCTTGCAAAGATTCTCTGTGCTCAGTTTGTATAACAAAAAGATGCCATACATGTCCGTCTTGATGAATAACTTTAGGAAGCTCAATAAGTTCATTTTTGATGTTTTCTAGATATTTATTGGCAACTTTCTGACGTAACTTAATATCATCTGGAAGATATTTAAGTTTAACATTTAACATTGCAGCCTGAATTTCATCTAACCGACTGTTAACACCGGCGTAGAGATTCTCATATTTTTTATGAGACCCATAATTCCTTAAAGCCTCAAGAACATGTGCTAGCTGATGATCATTTGTCGTTATCGCACCCGCATCCCCCAAAGCGCCCAAGTTCTTACCAGGATAGAAACTGAAACCAGCCGCATGCCCCCAGGAGCCTGCTTTTACGCCATCAACACTTGCCCCATGAGACTGAGCGCAATCCTCGAGTACAAGCAAATCATATTCCTTAGCAATCTCCATTATTTCTGGCATTGGCGATAGCTGACCATATAAATGTACTGGCAAAATAACTTTAGTTCTGAGACTGATCGCGCTTCGAATGCTACTCGCATCAAGATTGAATGTTTGACGATTGGGTTCTACTAAAATAGGTGTCAGGTTATTGGCAGTAATTGCTAAGATTGATGCAATGTAAGTGTTGGCCTGAACAATAACTTCATCACCATCTTGCAACTTACCTAATTCTTTCCAGGCTCTTAAAACCAGAGTTAATGCATCCAACCCATTTGCAACACCCAGCGCGTGGTCGGTACCACAAAATTCCGCAAAGTTTTTTTCAAAACTACTGAGTTCATTCCCCATCAAATACCAACCAGAATTAATGACACGGGAACAAGCTTCTAGCAATTCATTCTCATATCTTGCATTTATTGATTTAAGATCCAAGAAGTTAATCATTTTTATCTCTGCAAAAAATTAATATTGAATATTTAATGAATTCATCATTAAATCATAAATTACTGCTTACTTAAAATTTCACCTTATTCTGAATCTACTCAGGAATATTTTTACATATTTTAAGGAAGTCGTCATAATCCCTTACATAATCTGATTCATCATAATGACTATCCGCTAAGACCATTAAGACACAATCATCTGAAAAATCGTACATTTCTCTCCACATAAAGGATTCAATCAATAAACCCTGTGCAGGATTATCTAAAAGCAGCTCAATCCGCTCTTTTCCATCATCTAATAAAAATCTGCAGGACCCACGTACTGCAATAGCTACTTGCTTCAGGCATTTATGGGCATGAAATCCACGTCTTATGTCTGCCTTAGTTTTGAACATGTAATATACTCTTTTGATTTCAAAAGGTATATTTTTACCCTCTTCTAAAGCAATGAGTGAGCCACGCTCATCACCATGAGTTTGTAGTGGTATAATTTGAACGTTCATTCTTGAGTCCTGTTGCTAAAGATTTTGTTTAAACTTTGTGCATTCTTATCTTTATCCGAAAGAATGATATCGGAGGAAGGCCATGTGATGTTTATCTGTGGATCATCCCACCGGATACTGCACTCAAATTTTGGATTATAATAATCTGTAGTTTTATAAACAAATTCAGCTGTTTCGGTGAGAGTGAGAAACCCATGAGCAAAACCTCTAGGGATCCATAACTGCTTTTTATTTTCGGCAGAAAGTTCTACACCAATCCATTTCCCAAAATAAGGAGATCCTTCCCGAATATCGACAGCTACATCATAGACAGCGCCAGCAACACATCTAACCAATTTCCCCTGAGCGTATGGAGCCCATTGGAAATGCAGTCCTCTTAATACGCCTTTACTTGATTTAGAATGATTATCTTGCACAAAAGAAACTTTCTCATTAATGGCTTTATCAAATTCGCGTTGATTAAAACTTTCAAGAAAGAAGCCTCTTTCATCGCCAAAGACTTCAGGCTCGAAAATAATTACATCGGGTATGTCTGTCTTAACTATATTCATAAATGCCTCAAAATTCGGCGTGATTATTATTAAATTATTTCTAATGGCATTCTTAATCTTCAAAAATTCAGATGATAACGTTAATTAGAGTTAACACGCGTTCTTTTGTATAGGTAACTTAATAAGAATACAGGCAGTACACGAGGCAAACTTCTCAGTACAAAGGTAAATGTAGCAGGCAACAATGGTTGAATATGAAGTGCATATTTAAGTCTCGCGAGCTGATATTCACTTTTGACGTAAGCAAGCCCCTTCCTCCTGGCTATCATATTACTACCCGCTCGTACCATTAATAGCGGATTATTCAAATTGGCTACCTTATAGGATTTAGCGATAATCCTTAACCACAGATTATAATCTTCCATGAGATAATGGTGCTTATAGCCACCGACACTTAGTACGACTGATTTTTTAAACATAACCGACATATGATTAAATGGATTTTTTAACTTTGCAAATTCAATTATATCATTATGATCCGTAGGCACTGTTCTGGTCGAGGTGATGGTCGTGATATCAGACTCGCATTCGTAAATCGTACAACCCAGTATGGCGGTATCAGGGTGCAAGGTCATATAAGCTATTTGTTGTTCAAACCGAGTATTGAGACATGCGTCATCAGTATCCATTCTTGCAACAAGCTCATAAGTGCAATGTTTTAATCCTTCATTCAATGCATTACCAAGCCCAACATTCTTGTCAAGTGGTATAATTTTAATTGGTAATTTATTTAACCAATTGTTTACAACAGCCTCTAGTTCATTCCCTATCGGCCCATCGTATACACAGATTAACTCATTACAAGGCAGAGTTTGGTTATAGATACTTAAAAAACAATAATCAAGATACAGTGGATTTTCTTTACTGTATAACGACATCAATACACTAAATTGTTTTGCTAATGTTTGCATACATGCAAGCCAGTTAATTCTATGTAATGAATTTGCAAACTTAAATGTAATTTATGCTTGCCGGTGTTTTATTTAATTAGTTTTAACTAACTTAAGAAGATATTTACCGTAATCATTTTTAATGAGCGGTGCTGCTAATTTTTTGACCTGATCAGCGCCGATAAACCCCTTCCGATAAGCAATTTCTTCCGGGCATGCTACTTTTAAACCCTGTCGCAATTCAATTGTTTGGATAAAATTGCTGGCCTCAATCAAGCTCTGATGTGTGCCAGTATCAAGCCACGCATAACCCCTCCCCATCATTGCTACCTGAAGACGCCCCTCCTCCATATAAATACGGTTTATATCAGTAATTTCTAATTCGCCACGCTTTGAGGGCTTAAGCTCTTTAGCCATTTTCACTACGCTATTATCATAAAAATAAAGCCCTGTAACAGCATAGTTGCTTTTGGGTTCCAGCGGTTTTTCTTCCAGAGAAATAGCTATACCTTCTTTATCAAACTCGACAACGCCATAACGTTCCGGATCCTGAACATGATATGCAAAAACGGTTGCTCCTGATTTCTTTGCAACAGCGGCCTCCAGCTGCTTTTGAAGATCATGACCATAAAAAATGTTATCGCCAAGGACAAGCGCGCAATCATCTTTCCCAATAAACTCTTCACCAATGATAAAGGCCTGAGCAAGGCCATCAGGGTTTTCCTGTACCTTATAGACCAGATTCAAACCCCATTGGCTTCCGTCACCTAATAGTTGTTCAAATCGAGGAGTGTCTTGCGGTGTACTGATAATTAAAATATCTCGAATTCCTGCGAGCATCAGCGTGCTGATCGGGTAATAAATCATCGGCTTGTCATAGATAGGTAGAAGCTGCTTGCTCACTGCCATAGTCACTGGATAAAGGCGCGTTCCTGAACCACCAGCAAGAATAATTCCTTTACGATTCGTCATATTAAACCCTCGATTTTGACGCTGCCTTTTAAGGCAATTGTTATTTATTAGCCAGAGGTTGTTACAGGCCTGAAGGGGTAAACAGCTCTTCGAGCATCCTTTTGACGCCCATATCCCAAGATGGCAAGGTTAAGCCAAAGGTCTCTTGGAATTTTCTATTATCAAGCCTTGAGTTGAGCGGGCGACGGGCAGGCGTTGGATATGAGTCTGTTGGCACAGGGTGAGTTATCTTTAATGCGAGCTTATAGCCAGCATTTTCCGCCTCTGCAAAAACTACGTTCGCATAATCGAACCATGTAGTAATGCCAGAAGCAACCAGGTGATATATACCGGCAACATCCGGTTTACGCAAGGCCATTGCTATCGCATGAGCTGTGCAATCTGCCAGCAACTCTGCGCCTGTGGGTGCGCCGAACTGATCATTGATAACAGAAAGCTCTTCACGTTCTTTTGCAAGACGAAGCATTGTTTTTGCAAAATTGTTACCTCGGTTTGCATATACCCAGCTTGTACGGAAAATCAGGTATTTCTGACAATTTTCGAGCACGGCCATTTCGCCAGCAAGCTTTGTTTCACCATAAGTATTCAGAGGCCCTGTAGTATCAATCTCACGCCATGGTTTATCGCCATTACCTGGGAATACATAATCAGTAGAATAATGAATAAGCCATGCACCAATTGAAGCGGCCTCTTTTGCGATAGCTTCAACGGTAGTCGCATTCAGCAATTTAGCAAATTCATGCTCTGCTTCTGCTTTGTCCACGGCAGTGTGCGCCGCTGCATTAACAATAACATCTGGCTTAATTCTTCTGACGGTTTCTGCAATCCCTTGTGGGTTACTAAAGTCTCCACAATATTCCTTTGAATTAACATCCAGAGCAATCAGGTTGCCTAAAGGAGACAATGCGCGCTGTAATTCCCAACCAACCTGACCTGTTTTACCGAACAGGAGAATATTCATCATTTACGCTCTTCGTAATTCTTCTTAACCCAAGATTTATAAGCACCAGTTTTAATATTATCTACCCAATCTTGATTATCTAAATACCATTCAACTGTTTTACGGATGCCACTCTCAAAGGTTTCAAGTGGTCTCCAATTAAGCTCTTGACTGATTTTATCTGCAGAAATAGCATAACGGCGGTCATGACCTGGTCTGTCCGTCACATAGGTTATTTGCTCTCTATAAGATTTGTCTTTAGGCACTAGCTCATCCAGAAGATCGCAAATTGTTAAAACAACATCGATGTTTTTCTTCTCATTATAACCACCAATGTTGTATGTCTCCCCCACAACTCCTTCGCAGACGACGGTATAAAGAGCACGAGCATGATCCTCGACATATAGCCAATCGCGAATCTGATCACCTTTACCGTAAATTGGGAGGTTTTTTCCCTCAAGCGCATTCAATATAACTAACGGAATTAGCTTTTCAGGGAAGTGATACGGACCGTAATTATTTGAACAATTTGTGACTATGCATGGCATGCCATATGTTCGTTGCCATGCCCGTACGAGATGGTCACTGGAAGCTTTCGAAGCTGAATAAGGACTGCTAGGTGCGTAGGAAGTTTTCTCTGTAAAAAGCGGTAGCGGCTCTTGGTTATCCCACTCATCGGGATGTGGTAAATCACCATAGACTTCATCAGTAGAGATGTGATGGAACCGGAAAGCTTGCTTTTTTTCTGTGTCTAGCTGCGACCAATAAGCTCTCGCAGCTTCAAGTAAGATATATGTTCCTACTATATTCGTCTCTATAAATTCAGCAGGCCCTGTTATAGAGCGGTCTACATGGCTTTCTGCAGCCAGGTGCATCACTGCATCTGGCTGGTGTATTTTGAATATAGACTCTAGTTCTTTGGCATCACAAATATCCGCCTGGGAAAATACATATCTATCGCTATCTGAGACTAATTTTAAGGATTCTAAATTGCCAGCATAAGTCAATTTGTCAACATTAATAATACTGTCTTGCGTATTTTCAATTATATGACGAACCACTGCCGAACCGATAAAACCAGCGCCGCCGGTGACAAGAAATTTCATCTTATTCATCTCTCTTAATGCTTTATTTAGCAGCCAGTATAAGCCGTAACAGACTGCTCGGTTTACATACTAAATGTTTACGATTATAAGGTATTAGATTTAACCCACAGCAGGTCGCAAATATCATCTGTAGGTGTGAATCCAGTCGGAGCTTTAATAAGTAACTCTCGAATTTTACTATGATCAAATTGGCCACACGCAATTTTTAAATGGTCAAGATATTTTGATAAATCTTCCCATGGCATCATAACTTCATTTGCAGTCAGAATGCGTGGATGCTGCGTTTGCCTTACATTTTCACCAATCAACAGCTCTTCAAATAATTTTTCACCGGGACGCAAACCAGTTGTCTTGATTTCAATATCTCCCTCCGGATTAATGTTGTCACGAAGTTTGAGACCGCTCAAAGTCACCATACGCCTCGCTAAATCGATGATTTTTACAGGTTCCCCCATATCAAGCACAAATACATCACCACCCTGCCCCATTGCTCCAGCCTGAATGACTAACTGTGACGCTTCAGGGATCGTCATGAAATAGCGGATGATATCTGGATGGGTAAGTGTGATTGGTCCTCCAGAACTAATTTGCTTTTCAAACAATGGGACAACTGAACCCGAAGAACCAAGAACATTGCCAAAACGTACCATACTAAAGCATGTCGTTTTTTGGGCTGAGGCCAAGCCCTGAAGCACCAACTCTGCAATACGCTTTGTGGCACCCATCGTATTTGTAGGGCGAACAGCTTTGTCTGTGGAAATCAGTACAAATTTGCTTACACCGCACGCTATTGCTGCCTGCGCACAGGCTAGTGTGCCAAATACATTATTATTCACACCATCAGTAACATTGTATTCAACTAAGGGTACGTGTTTGTAAGCAGCAGCATGATAAATAGTTTCAATTTTGAAATTTTCTAATACACGTTCAAGATGAGGCTGGTTCTGCACATTACCTAAAATAGGGATTAATTTAGTCGATAATTTATTAGTTTTTATTACCTCTGATAATTCGCGTTCTATTGCATACAATGAATACTCAGAAACCTCATATAAAACTAAAGTTCTAGGATGGTTTTTTAATATCTGTCGGCACAATTCTGAGCCAATAGAACCACCGGCGCCTGTGACCATTACATGTTTTTCGAATATATTTCGCGAAATCAACTCAGGTACAGGGTCAACAGGGTCACGCCCCAGAAGATCTGTTATTGATACTTTTTTGAGTGCATCAATTTTTGCTTTTCCCTCAACCAAATCTACCATCCCAGGAATTGAGAGCACTTCACATGGCAATCCCTCAAGTTGTTGTATGACTTCATTCTTGCGACCACGAGTCACACTTGGCATTGCCAAAAGGATTTTTTTAACTTCATATTTCTCAACTAACCAGACAAGTTTTTTTGGGGAATAAACTGTCATGCCATGTATCACAGTGTCTTGCAGTTGTGGATTATCGTCAACAAAGGCCACCGGGTAATATTCTGAAGCTTGGCTTAATGCCGGAAGCAATTGCCGACCCGATGCCCCCGCACCATAGATAATCACTTTAGTCCCAAGTTTGAGGCCACGGTTGATGATCATACGCAGAGCAAGGCGTGACCCAGTAATCATTAATAGGCCAAATGCGAAATATATAATAGGGACTGTGCGGGGGAGAAATAAATTACTGTAGAAAGCAGCAACAATTAATAAAAAAGAAGATATTGCCATACCAAAAGAAACAGCAACCAGAACCTGAGCAGTTATATAGCGTATAACTGCTCGATAAAGACCGAGCTTCACAAAACAAGCAAGAGTTGCAACAATAACTGAAGAAATCAATATCCAGTGCGGATAACTTGTTACCGGGGTCATTGAATCAATCCGAACCCAGAAAGCAAACCAGAATGCAGTTAGTAACAACACGACATCAATAGCCAGTGTTATAATTCTTTTCACCGGCCTTGGTAAAGAGAGCAAATACGTTAGCATAATTTCAACCGAGTAAATTATCAGAGTATTACACTCTTGTTTTCAAAACTGATCCAGGAGTGCAGATTGCGTAGGGCTCAACATAAGTATTATACCCACCGCTAGAGCCTGCTTGAATAAAAGCGCTTCTTCCAATATCGCTATTTCCCGCCAAATTAACCCCTACTCCAAGGTGAGAATAATCTCCGAGTTTACTGTCATGGTCAATCGCACATGAGCAATTGACAATTACACCATCCCCAATTTTTACATCGACGCCTAATACTGTCCCAGCGAATATGACAACACCATTTCCAATTTTTGCCGAAGGACTGACGCAAGCATGGGGGTGAATTAGGGTCACTAATTTAAAGCCAGCATCTGATACTTGTTGTTGCAAATTTTCTCGTACTTTATTGTTACCAATACCGATAATTGCATGACTAAAAATTGTGGAGTATTTAGCTAAATCTGCCACTAAACCAATGATTAGCGACCGATCCTCATCATTTGGAATCCAGCTATCATCAAGGTATGCTATACTTGAAAACTTCCCTGATGAGGCAGCCACTTCATATATCGACTTTCCATGTCCACCGGCACCAATGATAATCAGCGAATCTGTCATGTTGATTTTTTTTCCCTATCCTTCACACCTGCACCACCGAAATAGGCAATTAAGCATAATGGTATCCAGGCAATAAGCACACCTACAACACCCGTTAAACTACCTCTTGCAATTAATATAGCAACAGGTGTTAACCAAACTAAGTTAACCACTAGAACGACAGTTGTAACAGCTTTGTGACTTTCAAATTTTCTCGCCATGATTTGATAAGTATGACTTGCATGGGCCTCATACACTTTTTTACCTGCAATTAGTCTCCGTAATAGAGTTATCGTTGCATCAACAATGAATACGCCAAGTAAGCAAATTTCGGCCATAAACATCGAACTATTAATCAGTGCAAGATGCAAGACGATTAGCCCAACAACCATACCGAGGAATCCACTGCCTGCATCCCCCATAAATATTTTTGCCTTTGGAAAATTCCATAGCATAAAACCTAAGGTCGAGGAACCTAGCATCACAAGAACAGAGAACAGTCCGCTGTCACTCACCCCAAGTGTAGTATTTAATAGCAGCAAACATGATGAGAATGAGAAACTAATGGCTTCAATACTTGCCAGACCATTAATACCATCCATAAAGTTATAAAGATTCAGCATCCAGGCTAAATAGACCAGACCAAATACCATTCCAATCCAACCTGAAGATAATTCAAAACCGAACAAGTCTATAACAGGAAATTTCCCTAAAAAATATAAACCTGCTGCTGCCGCAATAAAATGCATCAACAAACGCCATCTTGCCGCAATATGCCCGTGATCATCGAGAAAGCCGACTACGGCAATAATCGCGCCTGCAATAAATAATGAAAGTAATTGTTCAACAGAAATAATTTTCATCAGACATAGAACAACCAATCCGATAAGAAAACTTATTACTAATGCAACTCCTCCACCTCGTGGGGTTGGTGAGGAATGAGAACTTCGTTGGTTAGGAATATCTATTACATTATTTTTAAGTGCATAAATGCGCAACAACCAGGTGAGTACAAACGAACAAATGAAAACGACGACAGCAATGCTTAAATTCAGCATCATTTGATTTCCTTACGAAAACATGCAGCTGTTTGCTTCATGGTGTCTAGTATTGTTACAGGCTGCTGCCAACTTAATAATTCCGATGATTTACTTGCATCGACCTCAAGAGAACCGTAAAGCTGCTCGTATAAATTTTTTCTACCTACTGCCTGAAGTACAGTTTTTAAAAATGAAGAATGTAATCCGAAAATGCGGGCAGGCTTGTTCATTCCATCTGCAAATGCGTGAATAATCTCTTCTATACTTGGTGAATTCGAATCTGCCAGTAAGAATAATTCATCTTTTGATTTTTGATTTAATATGCAGGCAATAATAAAACTTACTACATTATCGAGTGAAGCCATTGCTCTTTTATTTTTTACGCCTTTGAACGGTAATGGAATACCACTAGAAACAAGCTTTAATAAACGGTGGATATTGCCTGGCGCATTCTCACCACAAATCAGTGCTGGACGAATAATCGTAATCTTCATCGCACTATTTGCAAATTGCTCAGATAAAGCCAATTCCGCTTCATATTTGGAAATTGCATATTCTGAGGCTGGTTTGGGTTCTGATAATTCTGTAAAAGGTTCGCCCTTGGTATAATTACCATTGACACCAATTGAACTGATAAATATGAAATGTTTTACTCCAGCCTCTGATGCGTCATGTGCTAATTTTAATGTGGCATCTCGATTTACTCGAAGGAACTCAGAAAGTTTATCTTCAGCTTTATCATTGAGAATATGCGCTCGACCAGCGGTGTGAACTACAGTCTCGCAACCATCGAGGACGTAAGACCAATCTGTAGATGCAGAGATTTCTCCCATATTGATTAATGAAGACTCAACCGGCCCGGCTCGTCGTGAGGTTGCGACTACGGCGTGATTTAGCTTTTCAAGTTCAACAACCAATCTGCTTCCCACAAAACCGGTAGCCCCTGTTACCAGGATTTTCATTTTTCATCCTTTTGTCTTTCTGAGTATCAGCATTGCTATCAAATATCTAAATAACTTTAATAAAAAGCTACGAAAATCAGTCTTCAATTAAAACAAGTCAGGTTTCATGAAAAGCACATTAGGGTATTCACAACCCACAAATGTGTTATCAATATGCGCGTTATTAAGTGCTACTAATAGCGCAGGGATGAGGTACTAACCATGTGATTTTTTATTACACTGCGCCGTAAGGCTCATTGAATAAGCACGCTACCGCCCTTGGCTCTAAAGCTACCAATGCACTTGTTGCAGTAACAATTAAATTTTATGACTACGATTTCAAAACTTCGTTTTTTGACCTGTTCGTCCGGGAATCCTATACGAACCGAGACTGATTTTACGCTTTAGAATAGTGATAGCAAGTTGTGCCTAGCATTAAACACCAATCGAATTGTTTAAATAATAATCACTTAACAGCTTTTGCATGTGTGACATAATAAAATTAATGCGTGCGAAAAAGCACCATAGATATGGTGCTTTCTTTATAAGCAATACAAATAGTTACTCTTCAGCAAACTCTTTCAGCCACGCCTTAAACGCTTCACCCTGTGAGTTATGGCGAATACCATACTCTACGAAAGCTTTCATATAACCAAGTTTGTCGCCACAGTCGTGTGAACGGCCGGTCATGGAGAAGGCTTCTACGGTTTGCTTTTTCATCAGCATCGCGATGGCATCAGTCAGCTGGATTTCGTTACCGGCACCGTATGGCGTCACTGCCAGCAGTGGCCAGATGGCTTCGGAAAGCACATAACGGCCGACAACCGCGAGGTTTGATGGCGCATCTTTAAGCTCTGGTTTCTCAACGATAGCCGTCATTGGCGCGCTTTCGCCCGGCTCAACTTCCACACCGTTACAGTTAACGATACCGTATTTAGAAACGTCTTTCTCCGGCACTTCTTCAACCATGACCTGGCTGTTGCCAGTTTCCTGGAAGCGGCGAAGCATCGCAGCAAGGTTGTCTTTACGCAGATCGCTGGTGGAATCGTCCATCAGAACGTCAGGCAGAATAACCGCGAATGGCGAATTGCCAATCAGAGGTTTTGCACACAGAACAGCGTGGCCGAGACCTTTTGACTGACCCTGACGCACGTTCATGATTGTCACGCCCTTCGGGCAGATAGACTGCACTTCTTCCAGCAACTGGCGCTTAACTCGAGATTCCAGCATGCTTTCCAGTTCGAATGACGTGTCGAAGTGGTTTTCGATCGCGTTTTTAGAAGAATGCGTGACCAGAATGATCTCTTTAATGCCCGCTGCAGCACATTCATTAACGATGTACTGGATTAAAGGCTTATCGACGATAGGCAGCATTTCTTTTGGAATGGCCTTCGTCGCTGGCAACATACGTGTGCCCAGACCGGCAACAGGGATAACAGCTTTTAACATTGTAAAGGATACTCCTTGAAACCTATTAGTGTGTAAATCCAGTCAGTTAGAATTCAAACATGTCAGGGAATTCACCGGACTGAAATTGTAAATACAAATTTTTTTCCGCAACGCCATTTCTTCCCTGAGTATAGTCCCTGCCATTTACTTTAGGGAGGCAATACTGCTGACTTTAGGACTCCAGCACGATTCTCTGTATTTGATTACGATACCAGTAAGCCGCACGAAACGGTAAGGTAAAGACCTAATTTTAGGAATGTTAAACCTATTCGGTGATTTTATAATCATAAATTGCTGCTTTCGAAAACATCAGCGTCTGTCCATTGAGCGTTGCCCCTGACCTCCCCTGCTCTGTTGCACGGTTTTGCCTAGCCCACTGTTTTAGATTTGAAATTTCATGCCCTGACGCCCATTATTCTACGTGCGGCAAACGCCGCTTAACTAAAGGTGAAAAACGCTATATGGAATGGATCGCCGATCCGTCGATTTGGGCCGGGCTGGCTACCCTGGTTATTCTTGAAATTGTTCTGGGGATAGACAATCTCATCTTTATTGCCATTCTGGCGGAGAAACTTCCGCGCAGCCAGCGTGATAAAGCCCGCGTCACAGGGCTGATGCTGGCGCTCGCCATGCGTTTGCTGCTCCTTGCTTCAATCTCATGGTTATCGACACTCACCCGTCCGCTCATTACGGTGCTGGGTCACCCGTTCAGTGTGCGTGACATGATTATGCTCGTCGGCGGCATATTCCTGTTGTTCAAGGCAACGTTGGAATTGAATGAACGCCTCGAGGGTAAGGATGAGGAGCAAAGCCAGCAGCAACGCGGGGCTAAATTCTGGCCTGTTGTCGCTCAGATTGTGGTGCTGGATGCGGTATTTTCCCTCGACTCGGTGATTACCGCTGTCGGTATGGTTGACCATCTGGCCGTCATGATGGCTGCTGTATGTATAGCAATCGGGCTGATGCTGCTGGCGAGTAAGCCACTGACCCGTTTCGTCAATGCGCACCCGACTATTGTTATCTTGTGTCTGAGTTTCCTGCTGATGATTGGGTTTAGCCTGGTAGCTGAAGGCTTTGGCTATGCGATCCCGAAAGGCTATCTTTATGCGGCCATCGGTTTCTCGGTCATTATCGAAGGCCTGAATCAGCTGGCGCAGTTTAACCGCAAACGCTTTTTGTCATCACGTCGCTCTCTGCGTGAGCGTACTGCTGAAACCGTTTTACGCGTACTTCGTGGCAAACATGAAGAAGCCGAACTTGATACGCATTCCTCAAATATGATTGCTGACAGTGCAGGCGAAGAGGATGCCATCTTCAATCAGCAGGAACGCCATATGATTGAGCGCGTTCTGGGCCTCGGGCAGCGTACCGTCAGCAGCGTGATGACTTCCCGCCACGACGTCGATAATCTTGAACTCAATGACCCGGTTGATTTGCTTAAGCAGCAAATAGCGGAAAACCAGCACACGCGAATTCTGGTGACCGAAGACAGCTCTACCGATGAACCGCTGGGCGTGGTGCATGTTGTTGACTTGCTGAAACAACAACTCCTGCAAAATGAGTTAGATCTTAAGGCACTTATCCGCCAGCCGCTGATTTTCCCGGAGCAGCTTTCCCTGCTGATGGCGCTTGAGCAGTTCCGCCTGGCCAAAACTCACTTTGCATTTGTCGTCGATGAGTTCGGTTCAGTTGAAGGCATTGTGACCCTGACTGACGTGATGGAAACAATCGCCGGTAATCTGCCTGAATCTGATGAAACGCCGGATGCGCGCCACGATATTTCGCAACAGGAAGACGGCACATGGATTGCCAACGGTTATATGCCGCTGGAAGACCTAGTGATGTACATCGCCCTGCCGGTTGATGAAAAACGCGAATATCACACGCTGGCAGGATTACTGATGGAACATACGCAGAGCATCCCGCAGGTCGGCGCGCAAATCCACATCGATAACTATCTGTTTGAACCACTTGAGGTCAGCAGTCATCGTATTCTGAAAGTGAAAATTACGCCGCTCAAAACCGACATGGATGATGATTACGAAGTGTAATCCTCCGTTCAGATGGACATTAACGTTCAGATAGACATTATAAAGAAAACGGGACGCTGATGAGGCGTCCCGTTTTTACTGAGTCGTACAAATTGAGTTACAGAAAGATTATTTATTTAATAACTTCTGCACATCGTCTTTTTCTTTACTGTCTTTGCGTTTATCCACCCAGTTCTGAATGGCGCTACGGGCACTCTGTTCCACTGTCCGGCGCAGGATCTGATCAACCTGAAGCTGATAACCCAGCTGCGCCCACGGCCCGTACACTCGCAGCGGGATATCCGTGGTTTTCAGGGTGTTGATCAGATTGCTGTCGCCTTTCCAGCCACCGGTCACGCGGATCAACAGATTCATATCTACTTTTTCGCCGGCGAGATCAACAGAGCCATCACCTTTTGCGTAAACCATTGGCGACTGGCCTTCCAGATCGTTTAGTTTCAGGGTGCCGTTTTTCAGCTGCCCCTGCGCTTTCAGTGTATCAATCTGGCTGTAATGCTCGTATTTATCCAGCCCCTGAACGCTGCTGGTATTACGGCTGATTGCCTGCTGGATAAGCTGCTGAATATTAAGTCCGTTCAGATGCGCATTGGTCATAGTAAGTTCAGCATTGCCCTGCCAGTTACGCGCAAAATCTTCTGCCGAGAGCCCCTTTCCGTTCACGTCTCCTTTCATAGAGAAGTTGCCGGTCAGCGCTTTCGGCAATCCGTAAGCAGTCAGCAGATCAGCCAGCTCAATATTATTCACATCCGGCGTCATGTGAACCTGAATGCTTTTGCCGGTCACATCCATATCACCCGGCAGGGAAAAACTTCCCGACCCAAGATTGCCACTGAACGTCGGCATCGCAACCTTACCCAACCGGTTATTAGCATTCAGTGCCAGATTTTGAATCTTCATCCCGCGATAGGTTAAATCCGCTACTTTCAGTGCCAGATTCGCATTGAAAGTCCGCAAAATGCTCAGGCCGTTCGGCTGCTCATCGACATTACGTGCAATGACCGGCGCGGAGGTGATTGACTGGGTGCTCTGCGCCGTCTGCTCAGCAGTTTTAGGCTGCCAGCCGGAAAGCGCATCCAGATCGAGTTTGTCAGCGTTTAAATTGAGCTGATAATTACCGATATCGCCACCCATCGTGGCAGAAGCAGTCCCTGAAATCTGATTATCATTCGCCGTTAACGCCAGCTGGGTGAGTTCCAGTGAATCATTATCGCGCTGATAACTGGCCTGCATCGAACCATTACCCTGAACACCTTTCACAGGGATGTCAGCGCCACTCAGCTGATAAGTGAATTTACTGATCTTAGCCGAAAAAGCCTGCGGATAATGCTGCATATCCACGTCTGCATTCATGGTGAATGCAAGGTCGCGCTGATTGCGGTTTATGCGGCTTGAAAGCTGAATGGTGGCCTGACGGTTATCGTTTTTATCAATTTCCATATTGATATCACGAACGTTTATCTGGTCATCATCGCCGCGCTGCCAGATAAGCAGACTGTCAGCAATGCTGATTTTATCGATATCAAACTTCCAGCCAGCTTCAAGTTCAGAAGCTCCGGGAGCGACAGGCGTTGGCATTGAAGGCGCAACAGGTGCATCGGGCTGATTCTCTTCAGTTTCAGGCGTCAGACGTATTACTG
This sequence comes from Rahnella sp. AN3-3W3, assembly GCF_003263545.1. NCBI lineage: Bacteria > Pseudomonadati > Pseudomonadota > Gammaproteobacteria > Enterobacterales > Yersiniaceae > Rahnella > Rahnella sp. AN3-3W3. Next base: position 5,101 of record NZ_JYDG01000103.1, on the reverse strand, counting down.
CGTTTTTCAACAGTACCTGTTTCACCGCCAGCTGATGAGAAATAAGAGGCCAGAGTTTAACGTCCAGCCGCATGTTTTCAGCACTGACAACCGGCTCTTTAGCGCCCGCCGCAGTAAGCGACGTCTGACCGGCAATAATGCTCAGCTGTGGCCAGACATGCCAGCGCAGCGATCCGTTGATGGCCAGCTGATATCCGCTTTTCACCTCGACCCGTTCCACCATGTACTGGCGGAAATCATTCGGGTTGATCAGAAACACCAGCGAAGTCATGCCGGCAATGATAACCACCAGTAAAATCACCAGTGTTGTCAGTAGTCTTCTCATGCCTTCCTCACGTTTTTATCCGTTATACGGATAAAAAACTGAATCAGTCTTCATCAATACGACTGGCAATTGCGCTTTGCTGGTCGCGGTATTTCGCATCCTGACGGCTGTTATAAGGACGTGCAGCAGAACCGGATAACGGTTCAAAGCTCAGCGCACCGATCAGCATTCCAGGGCGAAGCGCCAGCGGGAGCTTACCTGAATTATAGAACTCGAGAACAATCCGCCCTTTCCAGCCCGGATCAATACGATGTGCGGTTACGTGTACCATCAGCCCGAGACGCGCCAGTGAGGAGCGCCCGTCAAGCCAGCCGACCAGATCGTCAGGTATGGTGACCGACTCATAAGTAACCGCCAGCGCCAGTTCGCCAGGATGCAGGAAGAATGCTTCGCCTTCCGGCAATACAATTTCATCGCTCATCACTTTATCCAGTGCGGCGCTGACTTCGTCTTTCGGGCCACTCAGGTCGATATAACCCGCGTTATGGCCGAGGAAAACGCGGAAGCCGTTACCCAGACGCACATCTACGGTCGCACCGTTAATTCGTTCAACCGGCGGACGGGGTGAAATGCCTAATTTGCCGCTGTCGAGCCAGGCTTCTATATCTCGGTCGCAAAGTCTCATCGTATCTCCGGTATGTTTTCTGCAAATGGTTCCGCGATTAATTGAAGAACTGGCTGATTTTCGCCTTGAGAATATCAATCGCAATGCGGTTTTTGCCGCCGCGCGGCACAATGATGTCTGCGTATTGTTTTGAGGGTTCGATAAATTGCAGGAACATCGGGCGTACAGTCTTCTGATATTGCGCCATCACGGAATCCATAGAGCGGCCACGTTCGTTGACGTCACGTTTCATGCGGCGCATCAGACAGATATCCAGCGGGGTATCGACGAAGATGGAGAAATTCATTTCGTCACGCAAACGCGCATCGGTCAGGAGAAGGATCCCTTCCAGAATGATCACTTTCTTTGGTTTTAGTGTCACCGTCTCAGGCAGACGAGTGTGCTCAATGAAGCTGTAGCTCGGCAATTCAATCGCCTGACCAGACTTCATGGCTTGTAAATGCTGGAACAGTAAATTGTGATCCATCGCACTTGGATGGTCGTAGTTGGTTTTGACCCGCTCTTCCATGGTCATGTGGCTTTGGTCTTTATAGTAGCAATCTTCCGGGATAACCCCGATGTGCTCATCACCAACCTGATCACGAAGTTCACGGTATAACGTACTGGCGATGAGGCTTTTTCCCGAAGCAGATGCGCCAGCGATACCCACGATGACACACTGATGGAATTTGTCAGACATAAAATTAAAGACCTGATTTGGAAGTTGGAAGGCAAGCACAGACGTGTGCTTTGAACGCGCCAATTATAAGTACAAGACACTGCCTGATGCCAGCGTTAAGGCTGTGTAATCGCTGACATCCGGCAATAATTCACTGAGTTGGGGGATTAAACCGCTCTGAAAGCAATTTCAGTCGGGATAGCGTCACCTCTCCAGAACAATTGCGACGCAATTTTTGCCGCCAGTTCGCGGTAAATTGCAGTGAATTCACTTTCAGGATTAGAGACGACTGTCGGCTCGCCACGATCTAAATCTTCGCGCAGTGAAATATGCAGCGGTAATTGCGCCAGTAATTCACAGCGATATTTCTCAGCCAGACGCTGCGCGCCACCGGTGCCGAAAATCGGTTCGTGATGTCCGCAGTTGCTGCACACGTGCATACTCATGTTCTCGACGATGCCCAGAACCGGCACATGCACTTTCTCAAACATGACGATGCCTTTCATGGCATCCAGCAGCGCGATGTCCTGCGGCGTCGTTACCACCACCGCGCCTGTGACCGGAATATTTTGCGACAGCGTCAGCTGAATATCACCGGTGCCCGGCGGCAGGTCGATCACCAGATAATCAAGATCAGGCCACAGCGTATCGGAAAGCATCTGCATCAGCGCTTTACTGGCCATCGGGCCGCGCCACACCATGGCGTTTTCGTCGGTAACCAGATAACCAATGGAATTGGTCGCCAGTCCGTGCGCCATAATCGGCGACATATGCACACCATCCGGTGATGACGGACGCTCTTCTTCCGTACCCAGCATATTCGGGACTGACGGACCGTAAATATCGGCATCCAGAATACCGACTTTCCCGCCCTCAGCGGCCAGTGCCAGCGCCAGATTCACGGCAGTCGTCGATTTCCCTACCCCGCCCTTACCCGAGCTGACAGCCAGAATATTGCGCACACCTTTAATACCCGGCTGATCGTTAGCGCGTTTCATGGTGGCGATATCGTGACGCAGGTTCCACTGAATAGCCGTAGCGCCGGTGACCCGCAGCAATTCTCCGCTGGTTTCGTCTTTCAGCACATCGAAACCGCTGTTCCAGGCAAACGGCAGCGTCAGGTCAATATGTAAAACACCGTCCATCAGCACGCAGTGATGCAATGCTTTTATCGCGGGTAAATCTTTTTGTAATGTGGAATGGCGGAAGGTGGCCAGTACGCCGGTCACTAGTGCGCGCAGCCCTGCGGGTGTGGTCTGCTGTGGGGATTGAGATGTCATCCCGGCTCCTTGAAAACTGGTTATCAGACTATTTATCTACTCATAAGCATAACAGAACACACGTAAGGAGATCCCCCCGTTTGTTTACGCGGGACGGCGCTTTCGGTTAACATCAATGCCCCTGATTTCAACTACAGAAAGCAAGCTCTTACTATGGCTCAAGTCGCGAAAAAAATTTTGGTAACCTGTGCACTTCCGTACGCCAACGGATCCATCCATCTCGGTCACATGCTCGAGCACATCCAGGCTGACGTCTGGGTCCGTTACCAGCGAATGCGCGGCAATGAAGTGCATTTCATCTGTGCGGACGATGCGCACGGCACCCCGATCATGCTGAAAGCGCAGCAGCTCGGTATCAAGCCGGAAGAGATGATTGCCGAAATGAGCCAGGAGCATCAGAAAGATTTCGCCGGCTTCGGTATCAGCTACGACAACTATCACTCCACGCACAGCGACGAAAACCGTGAGCTGTCCGAGCTGATTTATGGTCGCCTGAAAGAAAACGGCTTCATCAAGAACCGCACCATTTCTCAGTTGTACGATCCGGAGAAAGGCATGTTCCTGCCTGACCGTTTCGTCAAAGGCACCTGCCCGAAATGTAAATCGCCAGATCAGTACGGCGATAACTGTGAAGTGTGTGGCGCAACCTACAGCCCGACTGAACTGATCGACCCGAAATCTGTGGTTTCCGGTGCGACGCCGGTGCTGCGTGATTCTGAGCATTACTTCTTTGATTTGCCGGAATTCAGTGCAATGTTGCAGGCGTGGACCCGCTCCGGTGCGCTGCAGGAACAAGTGGCGAACAAAATGCAGGAGTGGTTCGAACACGGTCTGCAACAGTGGGATATCTCCCGCGATGCGCCGTACTTCGGTTTTGAAATTCCTGATGCGCCGGGCAAATATTTCTACGTCTGGCTGGACGCGCCAATCGGCTACATGGGTTCTTTCAAAAACCTGTGCGACCGTCGCAGCGACCTGAATTTCGACGAGTTCTGGAAAAAGGATTCGACTACCGAGCTGTATCACTTCATCGGTAAAGACATCGTTTATTTCCACAGCCTGTTCTGGCCGGCGATGCTGGAAGGCAGCGGTTTCCGCAAGCCAACCAACCTGTTCGTGCACGGTTATGTCACCGTGAATGGCGCCAAGATGTCCAAATCGCGCGGCACGTTCATCAAGGCCAGCACCTATCTAAATCATCTGGATGCGGACTGCCTGCGTTATTACTACACCGCAAAACTGTCTTCACGCATCGACGATATCGACCTGAATCTGGAAGATTTCGTGCAGCGCGTTAACGCAGACATCGTGAACAAAGTGGTTAACCTGGCGTCACGCAATGCCGGTTTCATTACCAAACGTTTTGACGGCAAACTGGCTGACAAACTGGCCGATGAAGCGCTGTACAAAACCTTCACCGATGCCGCTGAAAGCATCGCTCAGGCGTATGACAGCCGTGAATCAGGCCGTGCAATCCGTGAAATCATGGCGCTGGCTGACCTGGCCAACCGCTATGTCGATGAGCAGGCACCGTGGGTAGTTGCAAAACAGGAAGGCCGCGACGCTGACCTGCAAGCCATCTGCTCAATGGGCATCAATCTGTTCCGCGTGCTGATGACTTACCTGAAGCCGGTTCTGCCTTCACTGTCAGAGCGCACTGAAGCCTTCCTGAACACCACGCTGGATTGGGACGCTATTGCTCAACCGCTGCTGTCGCATCAGCTGAATCCGTTCAAAGCGCTGTTTAACCGTATTGAGCTGGATAAAGTGACTGCGATGGTTGATGCGTCGAAAGAAGATATTGCGGCTGCGAAAGCTCCGGCAACCGGTCCGCTGGCGGATGATCCGATTCAGGAAACCATAACTTTCGATGATTTCGCCAAAGTGGATATGCGTATCGCGCTGATCAAAAGCGCTGATTTCGTGGAAGGTTCAGACAAACTGCTGCGTCTGCAACTGGATCTGGGCGGCGAAACCCGTCAGATTTTCTCCGGTATCCGTTCTGCGTATCCTGATCCGAAAGCACTGGAAGGCCGTCTGACCATCATGGTCGCCAACCTTGCACCGCGTAAAATGCGCTTCGGCATCTCTGAAGGAATGGTGATGGCGGCGGGCCCTGGCGGAAAAGACATCTTCCTTCTCAGCCCGGATTCCGGCGCACAGCCTGGTATGCAGGTGAAGTAAAACTCATGACTGCTCCTCCCCCTGCGAAG
>NZ_JYDG01000102.1:0-34003 GCF_003263545.1 Rahnella sp. AN3-3W3 | reverse complement strand
CATGATCAAACTCTTCAATTAAAAGTTCGATTTGCTTAAACAAGTTAAGCGGTGCTCAGAGATTACTTCGTAATAATTCAACTAAATGAATTACTGCTTGGTCACTCTAAGACTTGACATTGCTGTCAATAAATAATTTGCCACCGAAGTGGCTGATATCGTCTTGTGAGTGCCCACACAGATTGTCTGATAAATTGTTAAAGAGCGTACGTTTCGAGACTTAACTCAGCAACGTGGGAGGCAGATAATACTCTTTCTCCCTGAAGAGTCAACCATTTTCTTTTACAAGATGCGGTGTTTTCACCGGGTTGATTCTTCCTGACTGGGCGACTTGGTTCTCGTTAGAGGAGTCGTTGTTCCCGGTCAGTGGAGGCGCATTATAGGGAGTTCTCAGAAGGCCGCAACCCCTAATTTCAAAAAACTTTCTGAATGCTTTCTTTTTGGTCTATACGTCTATAAAGCCCGCATTAATGCGATTTTTTATACGATATCTGCCCAAAATCTTCAGCGAATTTAGCCACCTGCTGCCAGTCGGTGTATTCCACTTCTTTTCGCGTATCGGTTTCGCCACCTGTCATACGCATAATAAGTTGGATCATTACCTTATCGAACCAGCGATATCGTGGATAACGAAGAGCTCCGGCGAATACTGCGCATATTGCAGGTTTCCACGGCGTGGCCAGCAGGAACTTACGCACATACGCATTAGTTTGTGGAGTCCGTTTCTCAGCTTTACGCGCCGTCAGATTCACACCGAAAAATGCCGAAGGCATCTGGTTCAGCGTCTGCGCGTGTTTCTCAACGAATTTATCCAGCACCGGATTGAAATGACCATAACGTATAGAAGCACCGATCATCACCTGGTCATAGTTTTTCAAATCGACGTGTTCGGCATGAACGAGATCGATGACATCGCAGCTGCACTTCTCTTTCAGCTCACTTGCTATATAAGAAGCAATCGCGTGTGTCTGTCCGTCACGGCTGGAATAGAGTATTAACGCTTTCATTCTTGTTTCCCTTTCTTAAAACTCATTCGCGCCAGAACGTCGGCGTGAACAGTACTAATAATGTGAAGACTTCGAGACGACCAAACAACATGGTGACGATAAGGATCCATTTCGCCACTGAATTCATCGATGCAAAGTTATCGGCCACAACGCCTAATCCCGGCCCCAGGTTATTCAGCGTAGCCGTGACCGCAGCAAAAGCAGAGAAGTTATCTACGCCGGTCGCCACAATCGCCAGCATGCTGATAATGAAAACCAGCGCGTAAGCGGAAAAGAATCCCCAGACCGCTTCGATGATACGTTCCGGCAGTGCGCGATTACCGAGTTTGATGGTGTAAACCGCGTTCGGGTGAACCAGTCTTTTCAGCTCGCGTGAACCCTGTAAATAAAGCAGCAGGATGCGGATCACTTTCAGGCCACCGCCGGTGGAACCCGCACAGCCGCCGATAAACGCAGAGCACAATAATAAAAGAGGCAGGAACAGCGGCCATTTAGAAATACTGTCGGTGGTATATCCCGCCGTAGTGGCCATTGAGACTACCTGGAAGAATGCCTGATTGAGCGTTTCCAGCGGCGAACCGTAGGTATTATGGATCCACAGAATCACCGTGCAGATGACGACCAGCGTGAACTGCACGCCGATAAACATGCGAAATTCCGGATCACGCCAGTACACCTTGAGGTTGCGCCCGCTTAGCACCGCGAAGTGCAGGCCGTAGTTACAACCGGAAATCAACAGGAATACCGCCACAATGCTGTTAATAGTGCCGCTATGGAAATAACCGATGCTGGCGTCGTGCGTCGAGAAACCGCCAATCGCAATCGTCGAGAAACTGTGCCCAATAGCATCAAAGACCGACATCCCCGCGCCCCATAAAGACAAAGCACAGGCAATCGTCAGCAGAACATAGATAAGCCACAGCGTTTTAGCCGTCTCAGCAATACGCGGGCGCATCTTGTTATCTTTCAGCGGCCCCGGCATTTCGGCGCGATACAACTGCATCCCCCCGACGCCCAGTATCGGCAGAATTGCCACCGCGAGCACAATGATCCCCATCCCGCCAAACCATTGCAGCATCTGCCGGTAGAAGAGAATCGCTTTCGGCAGGGAATCCAGCCCGACGAGCGTGGTCGCGCCCGTGGTTGTCAGACCGGAGAAGGATTCGAAGAACGCATCGGTCAGGGAAAGATTCGGCCGCTCGGAGAACAGGAACGGCAATGCCCCGACGCTGCCCAGCACCGTCCAGAACAGCACCACGATCAGGAAACCTTCGCGCGGCTTGAGCTCACTCTTTTGTTTCCGGTTGGGAAGCCAGAGGAATAGCCCAATTGCCAGGGCGACAAAGAATGTCTGACTGAATGCACGCCCCGCACCATCACGGTAAATTAAAGCGACCAGTCCGGGAATAATCATCGTTCCCGAGAAAAGGATGACAAGCACCCCCACGATGCGTGTTATGGCACGAAAATGCATGCTGGTGCGTTCCTCAGCGAATTAACCATATAAAATTTAAGAAACCGGACGCAGGATAAGCGTGCCACGGCTGATATCGAATAAGTGACTGACGGTTGCCGGCGCATCCGCGGCGGGTAGCGCCAGAACGAGATCTACCGCAGCGCCAAACTCACTGCGTAAAATATGTCCACCGACTTGCGAAAGCAGGGTTTCCACCAGCTGTAACTGGCTGTAATCACACTGCACCGCGAACTCCGCCAGTGGCACTTTTTGCTGCACGACAAGTTGCTTTAATGCCTGCTGAACACCGCCGCCATAGGCTTTCACCAGACCGCCGGTTCCCAGCATAATGCCGCCGTAATAACGTACGACGACGGCAGTAATTTCTCCAACCCCGCTTCCCATCAGCTGACTGAGGATCGGTTTACCTGCTGTGCCCGCAGGTTCCCCGTCATCAGAAAATCCCAGTTGCTGAGAATCATCAGGCGCACCCGCCACAAACGCCCAGCAGTGATGACGCGCTGCCGGGTGCTGGTTTCTGATCTCCTGAATAAAAGCTTTTGCCGCTTCAACTCCCTCAGTTCTCGCCAGCAGGGTGATGAAACGGCTCTTCTTTATTTCTTCGCTGAAAATGACAGGTTCAGCGGGGACGGAATAAGGCTGCATCAGGCCAGCTTCAGATCACGTGTCATGTTCTCGATACGATTATCGTGGATGACAATGTTGTCTTCGATACGGATGCCGCCATAAGGCTTCAGCGCGTCGATACGATCCCAGGCAAAGTGCTTGCTGAACTGCCCTTCCCGCCACGGTAACAACAACGAATCAATGAAATACAAACCTGGCTCGATAGTCAGCACCATTCCCGGCTCAAGGACACGGGTACAACGCAGATACGGATATTGCGAAGGCGCCGCCAGATGCGTACCGGTGTCGTCCTGCATGAAACCGGCCACATCGTGTACCTGTAATCCCAGCGGATGTCCCAGACCATGCGGCAGGAAAGGCCCGGTCAGGTTCTGTTCCACCATAGCGTCTTCACTGATATCGACCACCAGCTTGTGCGCTTTCAATAATTTGGCGATGCGGTGATGCATCTGAACATGATAGTCGGTATAGCGCACACCAGCCTTAATCGTATCGATCAGCGCCAGCTCTTCCGTGTTCAGATCTTTGATCAGCGCAGCGAAATCACTGTCCGGTTTTGCGGCATAGGTCCGCGTAAGGTCAGCGGCATAACCGTTATATTCCGCGCCCGCATCCAGCAGGAAACTGCGCATTTCGGCAGGTGGCTGGTTATCGAGCGTGGTGTAATGCAGCACGGAAGCGTGTTCATTGAGCGCGACGATGTTGCTGTAAGGCACATCGGTATCACGGTGACCGGTCGCAGTAAGATACGCCAGGTTAATATCGAACTCGCTCATGCCAGAAAGGAACGCTTCTTTCGCCGCACGATGGCCGCTCACCGCCACTTTCTGCGCTTCACGCATACAGGCCAGTTCGTAATCTGTTTTGTAGGCGCGATGATAATGCAGGTAATCCAGCACCGCTTTCGGGTTCACGTTAGCAGCAGGGATACCCATGCTGATCGCGCGATCCTGACTGTAACCGATGTAACCGATGCGCTTGAGATCAACCGGCAACTGGCTTTTGATGTCATCAGCATTGGCCAGCGGCGTCAGGGAAATTTCTTTGGTCCAGAAGGACTCCGGCAGCGGTTCGTGGCTGTGCCAGTAGTCCACCGGCGAATAGAACCACAGCTTCGGCGCATTCACGCCATCCACCCATAACCAGCAATTAGGCACCTGCGTGACCGGCACCCAGGCTTTGAACTGCGGGTTTACTTTGAACGGATAACTATGATCATCAAGGAAGGTCGTCAGCAATTCACCAGAGTGAATCAGTAACGCATCAAGCTGAGATCGTTGCAGAATTTCACGGGCACGCGTCTGCAGCGTGGCGATATGTTCTTTATAAAGCGTAGTAAGCGATTCCATCCAACTGTCCTTTTTTCACCTGAAAGACGATGCAGCATCTTACCACAGCCTCACCGTGACCATAGTCCCGGAAGGTTTGTGATCTTGCCTGCAAATAAAACACATCTCATTTGCAAATTATTAACATAAAAACCACACTCCAAAGCATCTGGTCATACCAGATCATCCCAGATGATTCAGGAGAGACACATGCTCTACCAAGGCGAAACATTACACCTGCACTGGCTCGACGGCGGTATCGCGGAGCTGGTGTTTGATGCTCCAGGCTCGGTTAACAAGCTCGACACCCAAACTGTCGCCAGCCTGGGCGAAGCCATTGCGATACTTGAAAAACAGTCTGACCTGAAAGGTTTGCTGCTCAGTTCAGCTAAACCGGCGTTTATCGTCGGCGCGGATATCACTGAATTTTTATCACTGTTTAATGCGCCAGCGGAAAAACTGCACGAGTGGCTGGATTTCGCTAACAGTATTTTTAACCGGCTGGAAGACCTGCCGGTGCCGACCCTTTCTGCCATCAGCGGTTATGCACTGGGTGGCGGTTGCGAATGCGTGCTGGCGACGGATTTTCGTATCAGCACCGCCGATGCGCGTATCGGTCTGCCGGAAACCAGCTTAGGCATCATGCCGGGTTTTGGTGGCTCCGTGCGTTTGCCACGCCTGATTGGTACTGACAGTGCGCTGGAAATTATCGCCGCCGGTAAAAACATCAGCGGGAAAGAGGCTCTGAAAGTCGGGCTGGTTGATGCCGTGGTTGAAGCGGATAAACTGCGCGACGCCGGTATCACCATGCTGAAAAATGCCATCGACGGCAAACTGGAATGGCACAGCCGCCGCGACCCGAAACGTCTGCCACTGAAACTCAGCCAGATTGAAGCGAAGATGAGTTTCAGCGTGGCCAAGAGTATGGTCATGCAAACTGCCGGCAAACATTATCCGGCACCGATGACCGCAGTAAAAACGATTGAAGCCGCTGCCTGTCTGGGTCGCGACGAAGCTTTGCAGCTGGAAACCGCCAGTTTTGTGCCGCTTGCACAATCGAAAGAAGCGCGCGCACTGGTCAGCATTTTCCTTAACGATCAGTTCGTGAAAGGCAAAGCTAAAAAACTGGCGCAGGACAGCGAAAAACCGAAGCAGGCTGCGGTTTTGGGCGCAGGCATTATGGGCGGCGGGATCGCTTATCAGTCCGCGCTGAAAGGCGTACCGGTAGTGATGAAAGACATCAGCGACCAGTCCCTGACGCTCGGCATGAACGAAGCGGCCAAATTGCTGAACAAGCAGCTTGAGCGCGGCAAACTCGACGGTCTGAAAATGGCCAAAGTACTGTCGACCATTCATCCGACGCTGGATTACAGCGGCATCGAACGTGCTTCCGTCGTCGTTGAAGCCGTAGTAGAAAATCCAAAAGTCAAAGCCGCAGTCCTGGCTGAAGCGGAATCCTTGCTCAGCGCCGATACCATTCTGGCCTCGAATACCTCAACCATTCCTATCGATCAGCTGGCTTCTTCGCTGAAACGTCCGGAAAACTTCTGCGGTATGCACTTCTTCAACCCGGTTCACCGTATGCCTCTGGTTGAAATCGTGCGTGGCGAGAAAACCTCAGACAAAACCATTTCGCGTATCGTTTCTTACGCACTGGCGATGGGCAAAACGCCGATCGTGGTGAACGACTGCCCGGGCTTCTTTGTTAACCGCGTGCTGTTCCCGTATTTCTCCGGCTTCAGTTTGCTGCTGCGAGATGGCGCTGATTTCCGCCAGATCGACAAAGTAATGGAAAAACAGTTCGGCTGGCCAATGGGTCCGGCCTATCTGCTGGACGTGGTCGGCATTGACACCGCTCACCACGCGCAGGCCGTCATGGCCGCTGGCTTCCCGCAACGCATGGCCCGCAATTATCGCGATGCTGTGGATGTCCTGTTCGACAACCGGCGCTTCGGTCAGAAAAACCATCTCGGCTTCTACCGCTACAGCGAAGACAGCAAAGGCAAACCGCGCAAGGAAGTCGATGAACAGGCGATCAGCCTGCTGGCCGATAACCTGAAACCGGCTCACGCTGACTTCTCACCGCAGGACATCATCGCCCGCATGATGATCCCGATGATTAACGAAGTGGTGCGTTGCTTTGAAGAAGGGATTATTGCGAGCCCTGCTGAAGCCGATATGGCGCTGGTGTACGGCATCGGATTCCCTCCTTTCCACGGCGGGCCGTTCCGTTATCTTGATACCCTCGGCACCGCCGAATATCTGAAAATGACCGAACACTACGCACATCTGGGGCCGATGTATCAGGCACCGGCAGGGTTACGCGCCAAAGCGCAAACCAATGAAAGTTACTATCCGGTTGCCGCTCCGCTGGAAAATCTCAGCACCGGCAATCAGGCATAAGGACCGAAATCATGGAAAACGTAGTCATTGTTGATGCAGTCCGCACGCCGATGGGCCGTTCAAAAGGCGGCGCATTCCGCCATGTCAGGGCTGAAGATCTCTCCGCACATCTGATGCGCGCCGTGCTGGCCCGCAACCCGGCGCTGAACGCCAAAGATATTGATGATATTTACTGGGGCTGCGTCCAGCAGACGCTGGAACAAGGCTTCAATATTGCCCGTAACGCATCGCTGCTGGCGGAAATTCCGCACAGCGTGCCGGCGACTACGGTCAACCGCCTGTGCGGATCGTCCATGCAGGCTCTGCACGACGCGGCCCGCGCCATTATGGTCGGCGATGCACAAGTCAGCCTGATTGGCGGTGTGGAACATATGGGCCATGTGCCGATGAATCACGGCGTCGATTTTCATCCTGGCCTGAGCAAAACTGTCGCCAAAGCGGCGGGGATGATGGGACTGACCGCAGAAATGCTGGCGAAAATGCACCAGATCAGCCGTGAAATGCAGGATGAATTTGCCGCCCGCTCCCATCAGCGCGCGCATGCCGCCACGGTTGCCGGGCATTTTGCCAATGAGATTGTCCCGACCGAAGGCCATAACGCCGAAGGTGTGCTTACCCGTTATGATTTCGACGAAGTGATCCGCCCGGAAACGACGGTCGCCACACTGGCGGCACTGCGACCGGCGTTCGATCCGGTGAACGGCACCGTCACGGCGGGCACGTCTTCTGCCCTGTCCGACGGTGCGTCAGCGATGCTGCTGATGAGCGAATCCCATGCCAAATCTTTAGGTCTGACAGCCCGCGCCCGCATCCGTGCGATGGCGGTGGTCGGCTGCGATCCGTCGATTATGGGCTACGGTCCGGTACCGGCAACGCGTCTGGCATTGAAACGCGCCGGACTGAGCGTGCAGGACATCGGCCTGTTCGAGCTGAACGAAGCTTTTGCAGCACAAGCCTTACCGTGCGTGAAAGATTTGGGACTGCTGGAAACCATGGAAGATCGCGTCAACCTGAACGGTGGCGCCATTGCGCTCGGTCATCCGCTGGGTTGTTCCGGTTCACGCATTTCCACCACGCTGCTGAACCTGATGGAGCGCCGTGACGTACAGTTTGGCGTGGCGACCATGTGCATCGGTTTAGGTCAGGGTATCGCGACCGTTTTCGAACGCGTCTGATTTTCCCTTTCTGCAAAAACGATAAAGCGGGCATTCAGCCCGCTTTCATCAATGTTTCTTATCCGTTTTAGTTGCCGTTTTCCCGCCTGTCAGGGGCGGGCTTTTTCATCTTTCTCTCCCATCCATAAATACAAATCAGATGAAAGAGAAGGCATCCCCAAACAGACGATCTTCCTGCGCACCGCGTTCCGCGACAAAACGCTCACGGGCGATTTTAGCCATCTCAAAACGACCGGCGATATAAATATCGTGCTCAGACAGCGAAGAGAAATCCTGTAAAACCGCGCTCAGCACCGTACCGCTTCTGCCCTGCCAGCCCTCTTCCGGCTGTTCAACTACCGGGATCACTTTCAGGTTCGGATGATTAATGCTCATCGCTTCCAGCTCACCAAGATCGTACAGATGCTTCAGTTCACGCCCGCCCCAGTAAATGGAGATATCGCGGTGCGGTTGCTGCTCAAGTGCGGTGATAAGAATCGAACGGACGTAGGAGAAGCCGGTGCCACCGGCAATCAGCACCAGAGGACGCTCGCCGTCTTCACGCAGCCAGGCATCGCCGTGCGGAATATCGACGGTGATCGCCTGCTCTTTCAGAATGCGATCCATAACCGCCATCGCGTACAGATTCAGTTCCGACGCGCCGATGTGCAGCTCAATCACATTGTGTTGCGCAGGCGTGGAGGCCAGTGAGAACGGGCGCTTATCGCGCTCATCCATTACCACCATCAGATACTGACCGCGCGGAACGAGAAAGGCGCTTCCGGAACCAGGCGGACGCGATACACCGTATCCGTTATCGCCTCAACCGAGGTCACTTTACAGCTCAATGTTGTCATGCGTTCCCTCTGTGGGTCATCAAAGCAAAGCGTAGGACAAAGATTCGATTATTTTTTCGCATCGTCTTTATCATTAAGAATAGCGAGTTCATCCCAAATAGCGTCGATACGCGCGGTGACTTCCGGATCTTTCACAATCGGACGTCCCCATTCACGCTGCGTTTCACCCGGCCATTTGTTGGTCGCATCCATCCCCATTTTTGAGCCAAGCCCCGAAACCGGGGAGGCAAAATCGAGATAATCAATCGGCGTGTTTTCTACCAGAACCGTATCCCGTGCAGGATCCATACGGGTAGTAATCGCCCAAATCACGTCGTTCCAGTCGCGGGCATTAACATCGTCGTCACACACAATCACGAACTTGGTGTACATGAACTGACGCAGGAATGACCAGACGCCCATCATCACGCGTTTCGCATGACCGGCGTATTGCTTCTTCATGGTAACGACAGCCAGACGGTAGGAGCAACCCTCAGGCGGCAGATAGAAGTCCACAATTTCCGGAAACTGCTTTTTCAGGATTGGCACAAACACTTCATTCAGCGCCACACCCAGAACCGCAGGTTCATCCGGCGGACGGCCGGTGTAGGTCGAATGATAGATAGCGTCTTTCCGCTGCGTCATGTGCGTAATGGTGAATACCGGGAAACTGTCTACTTCATTATAGTAGCCGGTATGATCACCATAAGGGCCTTCCGGAGCCATTTCGCCCGGCTCAATGTACCCTTCCAGCACAATCTCAGCGCTGGCCGGCACTTCCAGATCATTAGAAATACACTTCACGACTTCGGTTTTATTGCCCCGCAACAAACCCGCGAAGGCATATTCAGACAGCGTATCGGGAACCGGTGTCACGGCACCAAGAATCGTTGCCGGATCGGCACCCAGCGCTACCGAAACAGGAAAACGCTGCCCCGGATTTTGCTGACACCATTCCTGGAAATCCAGCGCGCCGCCGCGATGGGATAACCAGCGCATAATCACTTTGTTTTTGCCCAGCACCTGCTGGCGGTAAATGCCCAGATTCTGGCGAGGTTTATTCGGACCGCGGGTGACAGTCAGACCCCAGGTGATCAGCGGTGCGGCGTCTTCCGGCCAGCACTGCATCACAGGGATCTTAGTGATATCAACGGCATCGCCTTCCCAAATCTGTTCCTGACAAGGTGCAGAATGCAGCACTTTAGTCGGCATATTCAGCACTTGTTTAAACTTCGGCGCTTTGTCGAATAAATCACGAAAACCGCGCGGCGGCTCAGGTTCTTTCAGAAACGCCAGCAATTCACCGACTTCACGCAACGCACTGACATCTTCTTTACCCATGCCCATCGCCACACGCTGCGGTGTGCCGAATAAATTGCACAGGACCGGCATGTCATAGCCTTTTGGATTTTCGAACAACAGAGCCGGGCCGCCGGCACGCAAGGTGCGATCGGCAATCTCGGTCATTTCCAGATAAGGATCGACAGACTGGCTAATGCGTTTCAGCTGGCCTCTCTTTTCGAGTAACGAGAGGAAGTCACGTAAATCACGGTATTTCATGCTAATTCTGAGTCGCCGGGTTGAAGGAGGGCATTATAGAGCCTCTCTGGGGTTGTTGCTGCTTTTTTGTTATCAGCAGGTTTCTTTTTAGTAAGACTCTTACCCTAAGTAAACGCCAATAACGAAAAAGCAGTATAACCGTCAGTCCCGATATTTCTGGTCTGACGGTGCGGATTAGATCTGTGCAAAAATTACTGGCAGTTAAAAGGTACCAGAGGTTGAATCGCCTGAGTATCCTGATATTCCTGCGTTTCCTGCCCGTGACGGAACACTTTGAAACCCTGCTCTTTGGCACTGAAGTAACTCAGATCGTTACCGGACACCTGCAACAGGCTGCCTTCACGCAACGCAATCACCGATTCAGACGGATTAACCGCACAGAACTCGGCGATACGCTCATCACGCGTTTCACCCATGTGACCACTCAGATGCGCATCAATATAATGCGGATTGATTTGCACCGGGAACAGGTTCAGCGCAGGCAGAACGACTGAATTGCGCACCGGCATATCATTGGTGGTACGAATACTTGGCGTCGCAACATTACAACCCGCACTCCAGCCGACATACGGCACATTGCGCTCACGCACCGCGCGCTGAATTGGCACGATCAGGCTGTTTTCATGCAGCATCTGATTGAGCATCCAGGTATTCCCGCCGCTGATCAGAATACACTCTGCGCTGGCAATCGCCTCAGCCGGGCTTGCTGCGTGATGAATACTGCTAACCTGAATACCCAGCGCATCTGAAAGTTCTTTCGCGCGCGCATCATAATCACTGCGGATCAGAGCGTAAGGGATCAGGACGGCAGAAGTAATTTTGCGAGCCTGCAACATCGCCTGGATGCGCGCTTTCGCATAGCCCAGTAACTCTGATTCGCCTGAAAGCTTACCGTTACTCAGTAAGAACAACTCCATGAGACTTCTCCTGATAAAATAAGACTAATAGAGGGGATAAGAAGGTGCATTTCTTCGATAATAAAAGATAACGGGTCGACAATCAGCAAACGTCTGCAAAGACTTGCACTGTCTGTATCTCGTGAGCGGCTTTTGGTATGCTGCCCCGCTCGACGCTTTAATGTGGGAACCTATGGAATCCTGGTATTTACTCTATTGCAAACGTGGTCAGCTTCTGCGCGCCAAGGAACATCTTGAACGCCAGCAGGTAAAC
Source organism: Rahnella sp. AN3-3W3 (assembly GCF_003263545.1). Classification (NCBI taxonomy): domain Bacteria; kingdom Pseudomonadati; phylum Pseudomonadota; class Gammaproteobacteria; order Enterobacterales; family Yersiniaceae; genus Rahnella; species Rahnella sp. AN3-3W3. The sequence continues at coordinate 22,441 of NZ_JYDG01000102.1, read as the reverse complement.
TGTCTGACACCAATGATCACCCTGGAAAAGCTGGTGCGTGGACGCCGTACGGCGGTCAGCGAGCCCCTGTTTCCAAATTACATGTTCATTGAGTTTGACCCTGAGCGGATCCATACCACGACGATCAACGCAACGCGTGGCGTCAGTCATTTCATCCGCTTTGGCGCAAAGCTGGCAACTGTCCAGCCGGACGTGATCAAACAACTGATGGAGCCGCCGACGATTGAAGTTCGCGATCCTGATACACCGTATGAAGGCGATCCGGTTGTCATCACTGACGGTATTTTCGCCGGAATCGAAGCCATTTATACCGAGCCGGATGGCGAGGCCCGTTCGCTGCTGATGCTCAACCTGATCAATCAGCCGGTTCGCCAGAGCATTGAAAATACCCACTTCCAGAAACTCTGACCGGTATTTTCGACACATCAGAACTCAAAAGGCACCTTCAGCGGTGCCTTTTTCATGGATTCAGCGACGCTCCGGTAACGCAAACAGCTTACGCGCATTATCATCCGTGATATCAGCCAGCCATTGCGGGTCTTCACCCCGCCACAGCGCCACCTGATTCACGATATGCGGCAGGAAAGCCGGTTCGTTGCGACGGTTCTTTGGTTTGTTCTCCATATCCCGCGGCAGTAAATACGGCGCATCGGTTTCCAGCATCAGCCTTTCAGCAGGGATCAGCGGCAGCATTTCACGCAGCTCTAATCCGCGACGCTCGTCGCACACCCAGCCGGTAATTCCAATCGACAGACCAAGGGACAAATACAGCTCAAGCTCCTGGCAGGTGCCGGTAAAACAATGCACAACACCACCCGGCAAATCTGCCAGCCAGGGTTTCAGCAATGCGGCAAAACGCTCACCAGCGTCGCGACAATGCAAAAACACCGGCAACTGTAACTCTTTCGCCAGTGCCAGTTGCGCCGTAAAAGCCGCTTCCTGAAGGTCAGCTGGCGAAAAGTTGCGATTGAAATCCAGCCCACATTCACCGATGGCGACGACACTGGGCAATTCAGCCAGCTGACGAATGTTTGCAGCAACCTGCTCGTTCCAGTCGCTGGCCTGATGCGGATGCACGCCTGCGGTTGACCAGCAAAAGTCCGGATGCTCTGCCGCCATCTTCTGAGCGTCGATACTTTCCTGCGCAGAGGTACCGGTGATCAACATGCCGCTCAGCCCGGCGGTCCGGGCTCTTTCCACCACCTGCGGCCGGTCTTTGTCAAACTGGCTGCTGGTGAGGTTTATACCGATTTCAAACATGGGAGGTCCTGAAACAGAAACCGCCCAACAGGGCGGTTTTTTAGAGCAGAATAAGGATTATGCAGGCTGATCCGGATCGGTATCAGACTCTGTATCGACATCAGACCGGCGGCGTGCTCCGACGTAGAAACGGGCAAAGAACACCCCGATTTCAAACAGCAGATACATCGGAATTGCCAGCAGCGTTTGCGAGAACACATCCGGCGGCGTTAACAACATGCCCACCACAAATGCCCCAACCAGGACATACGGACGTTTCTTTTTCAGGTCTTCCGGCGTGGTCACGCCACTCCAGCAGAGCAGCACAATCGCGATAGGCACTTCGAAAGACACGCCAAAGGCCATAAACAACGCCATCACGAAATCGAGATAGTTGTTAATGTCGGTAGCAATCTGTACGCCAACCGGCGCGGTTTTCGCAAAGAAAGCAAACGCCAGCGGGAACACCACGAAATACGCAAATGCCACGCCGAGATAGAATAACGCTGAGCTTGAGAACAGCAGCGGCATCATCAGACGTCGTTCATGTTTGTAAAGCGCCGGCGCCACAAACGCCCAGACCTGATACAAAATGAACGGTGCGGATAAGAACACCGACACGATCATCGTCAGTTTAATTGGCGTAAAGAACGGTGATGCGACGTCGGTCGCAATCATGCTCGCGCCCATCGGCATCTGCTTAATCAGCGGTGAGGCCACCAGCTGATAGATGTCATTCGCAAAATAAACCAGCGCTAAAAACACCACCAGAATGCAGATAATGGCATTCAGCAGGCGCTTGCGCAGTTCAATCAGATGACTGATCAGTGGTTGAGTATCTTCAACTGCCATGTTTAACGGTCACCTGTCGTTTGAGTTGATGAAGCCGGTTTGACGGGTGCGGCAGTTTCAGCAACAGGGGCTTCATCCACAGCAGCTTTCGTCAACGGTGCAACCTCAACAGAAGTGTCAGGCACCAGTTCCGTTGGTGTCATCAATGGCTGAGCAGCATGAGCGGATTTATTCGATGCGAGTGCAGCATCAACAGCGCTTTGCGGCGCACCTGCCGGGGCAGAAACCACTTTGTCTGCCGCTGCCGGTGAAACACCCGCGTCATGATGCGCTTCCGCTTCATCCAGAACCGGATTATGAATGGTATTGCCTTCAGCTTTGGCTTCTTCCACCGCCTTCTCCGCAGGGTTAAGCCCTGAATTGATAGACTTTTTCATGGATTCTGCCGCTTCTTTCAATTCGTCCATAGACGCTTTGATTTCAGGCGTTAAATTCTTCAGACCGGACTCTTCCGCTTTCTTCAGGCTATCCTGCAGCTCCTGAAGTTTCAGCTCCTGCGATAATTCGCTTTGAACTGAAGCGGCCATTGCACGAAGCGTACGGATCCAGCCTGCTACTGTTCTCACTGCTACAGGTAAACGCTCCGGCCCGAGAACAACCAGGCCAATCACCAATACCAGCAGCAGTTCACTAAATCCAATATCGAACACGGCTTATACCTGCTCTTTGTTTTGGCTCTTGGTGTCTTCTGCTTTCGCTTCCGGCTTGATCTCAACAGACTTTGCCGTGAAATCAGCATCAGTTGGAGAAATGTCAGCGTCTTTGGTTTTTGGCTGAGTGTCGTCATCGCTCATGGCCTTTTTGAAGCCTTTGATGGACGCGCCCAGATCAGAACCCAGACCACGCAGTTTCTTCGTACCGAACAGCAGTACCACAAGAACAACGAGAATCAGGATTTTTGTAATACTAATACCACCCATTTTTTTCACCTCAATAGGAAGGAACGACATTCATTGCCGTTCGCAAACGGCATTCAATTTAAAACAATATGATTAGCTGGCGCGCTTCCATCCGATCAACCAGGAAACAGCACCGGCAGCCATCAGGCAGGCTGGATAAATCTTCACGTCGCCCAACAGCAAAAGGGTTCCGCTTAACAACAGCGTCGCACCTATTCCCAGAAGATAACGAGACTGCCCCTGACGGGAACTCTGGTTATGGATCTGCGAGGAAAGCTTCTCAATGTTGTATTGCAACAGCTTGTGCTGATGCAGACTCTGATACACCAAATCCGGCAACTCAGGCATTTTCTCGAGCCAGAACGGCGCACGCTCTTTCAGTGCGCGGATCATCGCCGGTAAACCGACCTGATCGCGTACCCAGCTTTCGAGGAACGGCTTTGCCGTGGTCCACAAATCCAGCTGAGGATAAAGCTGACGCCCGAGGCCTTCGACATACAACAGTGTTTTTTGCAGCAACACCAGCTGAGGCTGGACTTCCATATTAAAGCGCCGCGCCGTGTTAAACAGGTTTAACAATACGTTGCCAAAGGAAATCTCTGCCAGTGGTTTCTCAAAAATCGGTTCGCAGACCGTACGGATAGCAAATTCGAATTCTTCAACGTTGGTATCGCGGGGAACCCACCCGGAATCGACATGCAGCTCAGCCACTTTGCGATAATCGCGGTTAAAGAACGCGATGAAGTTCTCCGCCAGATAGCGCTTGTCTTCCTTATTGAGCGAACCCACTATGCCGCAATCGATCCCTATGTAGCAAGGGTCTTCCGGCGTTTCGTAGCTGACGAAAATATTGCCCGGATGCATATCGGCATGGAAGAAACTGTCGCGGAAAACCTGTGTGAAGAACACCTGCACACCACGTTCTGCCAGCAATTTCATATTGGTGCCCTGTTTTTTCAGTGCCTCAATATCAGAAACCGGAATGCCGTAAATGCGCTCCATCACCATCAGTCGTTCGCTGCAGTAGTCCGGATACACTTCCGGCACATACAGCATCGGACTACCTTCAAAGTTACGACGAAGCTGGATCGCATTTGCTGCTTCACGTAACAGATTCAGTTCATCGAGCAAGGTTTTCTCATACTCGCGCACCACTTCACGCGGGCGCAAACGGCGACCATCAGGCAGCAGAATCGGCAGCCAGCTTGCAAGACGAGACATCAGACGGATATCCGCCACAATGGTCGGCAAAATATCCGGGCGGATCACCTTGAGTACGACCGGCTTGCCGTTTTCCTTGAGGATTGCCGTATGAACCTGTGCAATCGAGGCAGAAGCCAGCGGAGTCTGATCGAACTCATCAAACCAGGTCTCCAGCGGACCACCAAGTGCAGCATCGATTTGCTGACGCGCTTTTGCGCCATCAAACGGCGGTACATGGTCCTGCAGCAGAGCGAGTTGATCGGCAATATGCGGAGGGAAAAGATCGCGGCGCGTGGACATCATCTGACCAAACTTGATCCATACCGGACCAAGTTGTTCCAGCGCCAGACGCATGCGCTCGCCCAACGGCTTATCTTTGTGACGATGAGGTAACCAGAAAAAAAGATAACGGCCCATTCGCAGCGGCAGCGTTAAGCGGATTTTAGGGATCAGTTCGTCAAGGCCGTAGATAAGAAACATGCGGATAATCAGGTATAAACGTCGCATTTCCCTAGGCGTCACGGTTTGCCCTCCAGTTTTTCGATACGTTTATCCAGCGCATCAAGTTCACGCTTCGTTGCAGTGACTTCATCGCTAAACCAGACGACTTCCAGCGGGCCGGGTGCCATTTTCCACTCCTCGGTCAGCGTCTGCGCCACATAACTTTGCTGATGCTTCAGGCCTTTTTGCAGAAAATTAAAGCCGCCCTGAACCGCCTGACTTAACCCTTGTGCGGCGATATCACCGATATAGGGCGCCAGAAATTCTGCGGGCTCAAATTCCGCCATATCCAGCAACGCAGAGAACTGCTGAACCACGGAAATATCCCCGTCGACTACCAGTTCGCCACTGCGCATCATCGGTGACAGTTGCTGGCGATCCCGTAATTTGCGCAGAGATGAAATCCGGGAAGTGACGGTGCAATCGGCCGCACCGTCCCATTGTCCGAGGACATCGATTTTTTGCTCGCTGAAAACAAAGGTCAGCGGTGAGCTCAGTTCCTGCAACTCAACACGTAAAACTTTACCTGCCAGACGCGTGCGCGCCGCCTTCATGCTGCGATCTTTGAAAAGCAGAAAATTGAGCGGCGTCTCGATAGCGGCAGTCAGCAACGGCGTTAACAACATCGGCATACTCATATCAGAATTTAAAACCCCGATGCAGTGCGACAATGCCACCCGTCAGATTGTGATACGTCACATTTTCAAAACCAGCATCGCCCATCATGCCCTTCAGGGTTTCCTGATCAGGGTGCATACGGATAGATTCGGCCAGGTAGCGGTAGCTCTCAGCATCCTGCGCAACCAGCTCGCCAATGCGCGGCAGAATGTGGAAGGAATAGGTATCGTAGGCTTTGCTCAAAGGCTTGAGGACAGGTTTGGAGAATTCCAGTACCAGTAAACGACCGCCCGGCTTAAGCACGCGGAACATTGAACGCAGCGCTTTTTCTTTTTCGGTTACGTTACGCAGACCGAAGGAAATCGTGATGCAGTCAAAATAATTATCAGGGAAAGGCAGGGCTTCGGCGTTCGCCTGTACGTAGCTGACGTTACCGACAATGCCGAGATTGCGCAGCTTTTCGCGGCCCATTTTCAGCATGGAGTCGTTGATATCGGCCAGCACAACTTCGCCTTTCTCACCCACCAGACGGGAGAATTTAGCGGTCAGGTCACCCGTACCACCAGCCAGATCCAGTACACGATGTCCCTGACGGACACCGCTGCAATCAATCGTGAAGCGCTTCCAGATACGATGAATACCGAAAGACATCAGGTCATTCATCAAATCATATTTTGCCGCAACGGAATGGAAGACTTCTGCCACCATTTCCTGTTTTTCATCTTTGGCTACTGTACGAAAACCAAAATGAGTGGTTTCCTGCGTCTGCTTTTCCATTTTATATGCCTGCTTTTTCAGTCGAACTCTTGGGGAGAAGTGTATCAGAACCCATAGGAAAGCCCCATCACCGATGGTGATTCAACATATTGCAATAATTCACACGTTGAATCTGAAATGCCGTGCTGGCCATTCCGGCAAGCGCGGCCTATTGATGCAGGTTTAGCTCGCGCGGGTTCAGTGTCTGTTCTTCTTCCGCATCAGAGGTATCTGGCAGAGATGCGGTATCTTCAGGTTCATTTTCCGCTTTAGCCCTCTCAGCCAGAGAAGGACTGATTGGCCGTTTAACTTCAACACCCAGAGCGCGGAAACTCTCAACCTGTCCGATAAGATTACCACGGCCTTGCGTGAGTTTATTCATCGCAGCGCGATAACTTCCCTGCGCTTTGTCGAGGCTCTGCCCCATCGACTCCATGTCATCCACAAACAGCCGCAGTTTGTCGTAAAGACGCGCCGCGCGATCGGCGATACGTTTGGCGTTCTGGCTCTGGTGTTCATAGCGCCACAGATTACTGATCGTGCGTAACGCCACCAGCAGAGTCGTCGGGCTGACAAGCATAATATTGTGACGGAGCGCTTCGCTGATCAATTCGGGCTCCCGGTCAATAGCCAGCAGGAAAGCAGGTTCAACAGGGATAAACATCAGCACATAATCGAGGCTGCGCAGGCCTGGAAGTTGCTGATAATCTTTGCGTCCGAGCAGGCGGATGTGCCCGCGTACTGAGGCAATGTGTTCATTGAGCGCGATTTCGCGCTCAGCGTCGTCTTCACTGTTGAAATAACGCTCGTAAGCGACCAGCGTCATTTTGGCGTCAATCACCACGTCTTTGTTTTGCGGTAACCGCACCACCACGTCAGGCTGCATGCGGCTGTTGCTGTCGACCTGCACGCTAACCTGCGTCTGATATTCATAGCCTTCACGTAATCCGGAAGCCTCAAGCACGCGGCTGAGCACCACTTCGCCCCAGTTGCCCTGCGTTTTGTTGTCACCTTTCAGTGCTTTGGTCAGGTTGACGGCTTCACGTGCCATCTCGACATTCAGCTGTTGCAGATTGCGGATTTCGTGGGCCAGCGTATGCCGTTCACGGGCTTCCTGTCCGAAGCTGTCCTGCACCTGACGGCGGAAACCGTCGAGTTGCTCGCGCAACGGCAGCAGTAATTTGTCGAGGCTTTGCTTATTCTGTTCGTCGGCGCGACGGCCATTTTGTTCGAAAATCCGGTTCGCCAGATTCTCAAACTGACTGCTGAGACGCTGTTCGCTGTTGATCAGCAGACGCTGCTTCTCCTCAGCCGCCATGCGGGTTTCATCCAGACGGGTGGAAACCTCACGCAATTCTGCCTCCTGAGCACTGTTAATTTCCCGCTGCGCACGCAGTTCCTGATTCAGCTGTTCACACTCGTTTTGCCAGTGCGCCAGCAGTTGCAGTTTTTCCTGACTGGCGGCCTGCAGGCTGTGCAATTTTCGCAGTTCCAGCTCGGCTTCACGCAGTTGCTGCTGGCCCGATAGCCGCTCACTTTTGTGCGTATCATTTTCCGCTTTAATCTGCTCCAGCGATTGTTCCAGCAAACGGCGCTGCGTTTCGTACTCCGTTTGCTGTTGCTGTTGCCGCAAACTGGCGACGAGCCACCCCACCAGTAAGCCAATTAACGCCGCCGCCAGGGCAGTCAGAATGCTGATATCCACGCGATTTCCCTCTTGAAGTCTCTTGCGGCCAAGGTAATGTCAGGCTGTATGGATGTCCAGTCTATTTTCTGTTGCATTGAGCCTTTGCGAGACGTCTTCCAAAAGGGAATTTCTCTGTACTTGCCCCCTTGCGGCGGTCAGCCACTGGGAGCAGGATTCAAAACCAGCGGCTCAGCCACTGAATGCCAAAAGCGCCAGGCGCCAGAATGCCGAAAGCCCAGATAAGCGCCGACGTCACATTGGCAATCTGGAAATATTTTTGCGGCATACCGCAAATCCCCGCGACCAGCGGCACAACAGCACGCAGCGGGCCAAAGAAGCGGCCGATAAACGCGCCCGGCATGCCCCACTTGTCAAAGAAAGCATGACCGCGCACCAGCATTTGCGGATGACGGGAGAAAGGCCAGAAGTTGTCCACTCTGTCCTGAAAATGGTTGCCGACCCAATAGGAAAGCCAGTCGCCAAAGAAAGCACCCGCAGCGGCGGCGGCCCAGATGGGCCAGAAAGGAATACCGGTTTCACCAATCAGCGCGCCCAATCCCAGCAGGATAAAGGTTGCAGGAAGGAGCAGTGACAAAAAGGCCAGAGACTCACCAAAAGCCAGAAAGAAGACGATGGGCGCAGCCCACACCTGATGCGTGCGGATAAAGGTGGTGGTGTAATCGAGAAGGTCATGAACAGTCAAAAATGCAGTTCCTTTTTATCAGAGATACGGAGCGGGAATTGATCAATTATTCCAGACGCATTACTAACATGACCTTAACAGATCTGCTTAACAGGGCAAAAAAATGGGCCGCCAGAGGCAGCCCATCACTATGATGTAGTTTCTTTATAATCCGATCCTTTCCCTAAATCATTCGAGTTGCAGGAAGGATGACGGAAAATCAGATAAGTCGGCGAGCCGCTTCTACAACAATCTTCACCGCATGGCTTTCAGTCTTCTTCATGGTTTCCGCATCAGGGATTTCCTGCTGCGTACGGTTCACGATCACACCGGCAACCATACCGGCGCGCAGGCCCTGGCTGGCGCACATGGTCAGCAAGGTGGCGGATTCCATTTCATAGTTCATGACGCCCATTTCCTGCCACTCTTTCATCGATTCTTTGAAGCGACGGACAACGCGGCCGGAGAAGGTGTCATAACGTTCCTGACCCGGATAGAAGGTGTCAGAAGACGCGGTCACGCCAATGTGCGTGGCAGCGCCTGCGGATTCTGCCGCAGCAACCAGCGCGGTGGTACAGGCAAAATCGGCGACCGCAGGGAATTCCATTGGGGCGAAATGCAGGCTTGCGCCATCAAGGCGAACGGCGGCGGTAGTCACCAGAACGTCACCCACATTGATGTGTGGCTGGATAGCGCCAGTGGTGCCGACACGCAGGAAGGTACGGATCCCCAGTTGCGCCAGTTCTTCAACCGCGATGGAAGTCGAAGGACCACCAATACCGGTTGAACAAACAATCACAGATTTGCCATCAAGCTCAGCGCGCCATGAGGTAAATTCGCGGTGGGAAGCCAGACGAACCGGGTTCTCCATCAGTTTGGCAATTTTTTCCACGCGCTCAGGGTCGCCGGGAACAATCGCCAGCGTCGCGCCGTTTAAATCTTTTTTGGCCAGGCCAAGATGGAAAACTTCAGGCTGAGACATAACAAACTCCTCTGTGTGTAAGGTCATAAATTGGCAGGAGGAACACCCGGCAACTGTACTGAACATTGTGACGTTATTTCGTGACGGTCGTCACTATGATGTAACAACAGGAATTACGCATACATTTAATTTGTGATGAGGGTCACAAATTAATGGGCGATTGACGCGATTTTAAACAGCCAGCCTCCGCTACCGGAGACAGGCTGTTTTCAGTTATGACAAATCAGGCAGGAACCGCATCTGCCGCTGCACTACGCGACCAGATACGATGTTTCAGCATTTCTTTCAGGAACGTTTTCAGCAATGCGCCTTCGGCTTTTTCACCTTCGACAACGCCCTCTTCGGGCACATCATCCTTCAGCCCCAACAGGGATTTAAAGCGACGCGCATCACCACTTAAACCGATGACTTTCAAATGCTTATAGGCTTCGAGCAGGTAATGACGGGAATCGCCGTTCATCAGCAGTGCATCGATATGCCCGTGCGGAACAATCACTGCATCGACGGTAATGGAAGGCGACCCGGCAAATGTGGCATCCACCGGTAATGTCGAACCATCATCGGCGGTGACAGTCCCTAAATGACTCGCCAGTAATTTAGGATGCACACCCGCAGCCTGAAGCGCCTGCAAGGTTTCCAGTACATCGGCCGCATTCACGCCTTCACCGAGCAGAATTGCCACCTGACGCCCTTTAATCGTGCCTTTGCCGCTGGCATACAAACTCAGGGTCGGATCACTTTTCAGGCCATTCACCGGCTTCGGCGCTTTTATCTTCAGGGTGTCAGCGGAAAGCGTAATACCCAGATTTTTAGCCACTTTCTGCGCCAGCGTCTGGTCAACATGCGCCAGTAAATCCACCACACGCTCGCGGATATACGGCCGCGCCACCTTCGACAATTCAAACGAGAAGGCCCCGACAATATGATCCTGCTCCGCTGTTGTCTGGCTCAGCCAGAACAAACGCGGGTGGGAATAATACTCAGCAAATGACGGACTCCGCTGACGGATTTTTTCCGCATCTATCCGCTCCGGATAGCTTTCAAAACCGCCGCCGGACGCTGCCGGAGGTGTCTCCCTCGGCCAGTTATTGTTGATGGAATTCGGCTCATAATTCGCCGGATTGGTATCGATATCCTGCCGGTGCATGCCGTCACGCTGGAAGTTGTGGTACGGGCAGGTCGGGCGGTTAATCGGAATTTCATGGAAATTCGGTCCGCCAAGACGACTGATCTGCGTATCGGTATAGGAGAACAGACGCCCCTGCAAGAGCGGGTCATTGGTGAAATCGATGCCCGGCACTACGTGTCCCGGATGGAATGCGACCTGTTCGGTTTCCGCGAAGTAATTATCGGGGTTGCGGTCAAGCACCATCTTGCCGATGAGTTCTACCGGCACCAGTTTTTCAGGGATCAGCTTGGTCGGATCCAGCAGATCGAAATCAAATTTGAATTCGTCTTCTTCAGGGATCAGCTGAACGCCCAGTTCATATTCAGGATAATCACCGGCTTCGATGGCTTCCCACAAATCACGGCGGTGAAAATCCGCATCTTTCCCGGCCAGTTTTTGCGCCTCATCCCACAACAAAGAGGCCTTTCCGGCCAGCGGCTTCCAGTGGAAACGCACAAAAGTGGCTTTCCCTTCGGCATTCACGAAACGGAATGTATGGATGCCAAAACCTTCCATCGTGCGGTAACTGCGAGGAATGCCACGGTCAGACATCGCCCAGAAAACGTTATGCAGTGTTTCAGGTTGCAGGGACACGTAATCCCAGAAGGAATCGTGCGCGCTGGCACCCTGCGGGATTTCATTATGCGGTTCGGGTTTTACCGCATGGACAAAATCAGGGAATTTATGGGCATCCTGAATAAAGAATACCGGCGTATTGTTGCCGACCAGGTCGTAAATGCCTTCATCGGTATAAAACTTTGTCGCCCAGCCACGGATGTCGCGAACAGAATCCGCCGAGCCACGCGAGCCCTGAACGGTAGAGAAACGCACAAACACCGGCGTTTTCTTTGCCGGATCAGAGAGAAAATGGGCTTTCGTGACGTCTTTCATACTGCGGTATGGCTGGAAATAGCCGTGCGCCGCCGCCCCGCGCGCATGAACAATGCGTTCAGGAATGCGCTCGTGGTCAAAATGGGTAATTTTCTCGCGGAGGATAAAATCTTCCAGCAACGTCGGCCCGCGGTTGCCGGCTTTCAGCGAGTTCTGATCATCAGAGATTTTGGTGCCCTGATTGGTGGTCAGCGGCTGCTTTTCGCCATTTTTACGATGGCGTTCTAATGCGTCCAGTTTGGCATTGGTATTTTTCGGACTTTTGGCACTGCCGGAAGCGGTCGGCTCTTTCCCCGGCGGTGTCGGCTGGGGTGAAGGCTGATAAGCACGATCGGCGGGTGCCAGGTCGCCCAGGCCAGGTTGAGAGGACTCGATGCCCGTGGCGGGGGCGCGGCTTACCGGTTTTGGCTCACTTTTCTTGGTCACTTTAGACGGTGATTTTGACATTGAACATAGCTCCTAAGACTAAGGTTTCGGGCGTTCGGTGTGCGTTCTGTAAATCTTCCATGATGACTTTCCTGATTAACTTTTAACTATAGAACATCTCTTGCGCCTTGCTGTTCATGCTTTACGGCTATAGTTTTAATCCAAAGCCACAGATTTTCGTATGGACACTTGCCTGGAGACCCCCGATGAAAAAAGAAGAATTGCTTACCCTGAAACAGGCTCCGACCAGCTTTGCTCCTGCCGTCACTCCCGTCGCCAGTACCACCATCCACACCGATACCGACGGGCTGCACGCAGGCCAGACCACGATCCCTTCGCAGGGCGAAGACATGCCTGCCTATCTTGCCCGTCCGGAACAGTTCACCGGAAAATTGCCGATCATTCTGGTGGTGCAGGAAATTTTTGGCGTACACGAACACATTCAGGATGTCTGCCGCCGTCTGGCGAAACAGGGCTATATGGCCATCGCGCCTGAGCTGTATTTCCGTCAGGGCGACCCGCGTGATTACACAGAAATCAGCGAGCTTTTCGCCAAACTGGTCAGCAAAGTGCCGGATCAGCAGGTGCTTTCTGATCTCGACCACACCGCACACTGGGCCGCGCAACATGGCGGGGATATTTCCAAATTAGGCATCACCGGTTTCTGCTGGGGCGGACGCATCACCTGGCTGTATGCGGCGCACAATCCGCAGCTGAAAGCGGGCGTGGCGTGGTACGGCAAACTGGTGGGTGATAAAACGCTGACCAGCCCGTCACAGCCGGTCGATCGCGCCGCCGCGCTGGATGCGCCTGTTCTGGGTTTATACGGCGCAGAAGATTCCAGCATTCCTCTGGATACGATTGAAACCATGCGTCAGGCCATCCGCGCAGCCAATGCCACGGCAGAAATCGTGGTCTATCCGGAAGCCGGTCATGCGTTTAACGCTGATTACCGCCCGAGCTACCACGCGGAAGCCGCCGCTGATGGCTGGCAGCGTATGCTGGATTTCTTCGCCCAGTACGGTGTGAAGTAAAAGTACGGTATTGAGCAAATAAAAAAGCCCGGCAGATTTTCCTGTCGGGCTTTTTATTAGCATTCAGTCAGTTAAAGCGACAATCTGTTTACAACGACAGTCGCTCAAGCGCGTCCTGCCAGTCCTGTTCGAAATTATCGACCGCTTTTCTGAAACAGCGCGCTATGCCTGCGGAGGCTGACCGTTAGAGGCAGAAAGTCCGCCATCAACCGGCAGATTTACGCCCGTCACGAAGCGCGCATCATCGCTGGCGAGAAACGCAATCACATCAGCAATTTCTTCCGGCTCTGCACCACGCCCCAGCGGGATTCGTTCGGCAAATTTTGCCAGTAACGGCTGGTTATCTTTAATGCCAGCCGCCATATCCGTGAAGGTCAGCGACGGACACACAGCGTTAACGCGCACGCCGTCTTTACCGTGATCCATCGCAATCGAACGGGTGAAGTTGGTCACACCACCTTTCGCGGCATTATAGAAGCTCATGCCCCAGTCACCGCCGATGCCGGACACCGAGGAAATATTCACGATATTGCCTTTGCTTTTAATCAGCGCGGGCATAAAGAAACGCGTGCAATAGAAAACGCCGCTAAGATCGATACCCATGATTTTCTGCCAGTCATCGAGGCTGGCTTCTGTCACTTTGCCCTGCACCACAACGCCTGCGCCATTTACCAGCACATCGACCCGGCCGAATTTATCCTCAATCACTTCTGCCATACGCTCCACATCCTGTGCGGATGAAACATCCGCCAGATGAATGTAATACTGCGTGCTGCTCAACGTTTTAGCGACTTTCTCCAGCTTTTCCTTCGTCCGGCCGACAAGTACCACAATCGCCCCTTCTGAAGAAAAACGCCGTGCCGATGCGGCCCCCATGCCGGAACCTGCGCCAGTCACTACCACGACTTTGTCTGTAAACCGGTTCATATTTTCTCCCTGTCTGATGGGTAAAAAGAAAGTAAATCCTGATTTAAGCCTAGCGGAGAACCGCGCCGTGTGAGGAAACTGCCTGAAATCCAGCGCCGTAATCGCGCTACAGCCGCCGTATAACGCGGGCTGAAAAAGACGTAACAAAGTGCAAATGGGAGCAATAAAAAGGGGGCACCGGAGTGCCCCAAATGTTTCAGCAACAACACAACGATTCTTTATTTCAGGCTTTCTCAGCACGCAGGCGCCTGGCGGCTTTCACCATGTTTTCCAGCGACTCGCGGGTTTCCGGCCAGCCACGGGTTTTCAGGCCGCAATCCGGGTTGACCCAAAGACGTGCTGCCGGAATGCGATCCGCAGCTTTACGCAGCAAATCTTCAATCCATTCGACGCTTGGCACGTTAGGTGAGTGAATGTCGTAGACGCCCGGCCCGATTTCATTCGGATACTCGAAGTCCTTGAATGACTCCAGCAGGTCCATATCAGAGCGCGAGGTTTCGATGGTGATCACATCAGCATCCAGCGCGGCGATGGAATCCATGATGTCGTTGAATTCGCAGTAACACATGTGGGTATGGATCTGCGTGTCATCGCGGGCAACCGCCGCATTGAGTTTGAACGCATCCACTGCCCAGCGAAGGTACGCATTCCATTCAGACTGACGCAATGGCAGACCTTCGCGCAGTGCCGGTTCGTCAATCTGGATGATACCGATACCGGCTTTTTCCAGATCCTCCACTTCGTCACGCAGCGCCAGCGCGATTTGTTTGGCAATGGTTTCACGGCTGACATCTTCACGCGGGAAGGACCAGCACAGGATCGTAAGCGGGCCGGTCAGCATGCCTTTCACCGGTTTTTCGGTCAGAGACTGCGCGTACTTCGCCCACTCAACGGTAATTGCTTGCGGACGGCTGACGTCGCCGATAATGACCGGAGGTTTTACGCAACGTGAACCGTAGCTTTGTACCCAGCCGTTTTGTGTGAATACAAAACCGTCCAGATGCTCGCCAAAGTATTCAACCATGTCGTTACGTTCAGCTTCCCCGTGAACCAGCACGTCGAGACCCAGACGTTCCTGCTCTTTAATGGCTTGCTTAATATGTTCGCTGATCCCGGTGCGGTATTTAGTGTTGTCCAGACGACCTTGTTTGAAGTCCAGACGCAGGCCACGGATCTCCGTGGTTTGCGGGAATGAACCGATGGTCGTCGTCGGCCATGCTGGCAGATTGAAACGGGCGCGCTGTGCTTTGGCGCGTTCGGTATAAACATGCGCACGCTCGATATCTGCGCCGGTGATTGCCGCCACACGTTTACCGACGGCTGCGTTATTTACACGGGCAGATTCGCGGCGGGCGCGGATTGGCGCGCTGTATTCCGCCAGTTTTTGCTGCGCTTCAGCGGTCGGATTGTTCAGTGAAGAGGTCAGCAGTGCCAGCTCGGCGCATTTTTGCAGCGCAAAGGCGAACCAGCTTTTCACTTCTTCATCCAGACGGCTTTCAACGCTTAGGTCGATCGGGCTGTGCAGCAGCGAACATGAGCTGCCGATCCACACATTTCGGCCCGCCACCAGCGGTTTCAGACGCTCAAACCAGGTGCCCAGATCCGCACGCCAGACATTACGGCCATTGATCACGCCCAGAGAAATCAGCCAGTTTTCTGGCAGCTGACTGATGACGGTTTGCAGGTCATCACGACCGGCGACGGCGTCAATATGCAGACCCTGAACCGGTAACTGGCGGATAGTGTCGAGGTTGTGCCCGACGCTGTCGAAATAAGTGGTCAGCAGTAGTTTGGTTTTGCTCTGTTCCAGCGCGGTATAAGCCGGTTTATACGCATCCAGCCATTCCTGCGGCAATTCCAGCACCAGAGCCGGTTCGTCAATCTGCACCCATTCGATATCGCGTTTTGCCAGTGCGGCCAGAACTTGCTGATAAACAGGCAGTATATCGTTGAGCAGGGAAAGACGGTCAAACTGTTCGCCCTTCACTTTGCCGAGCCAAAGATAGGTCAGCGGCCCCAGCAGAACAGGTTTCACTTTGTGGCCGAGCGCCAGCGCTTCGTCCACTTCTTCCAGCAGTTGTGTCCAGGTCAGTTTGAATTTCTGCCCTTTCACAAACTCCGGCACCATGTAGTGATAGTTGGTGTTAAACCATTTTGTCATTTCCGCTGCGGCAGCCGGTTTACCGGTCGGTGCGCGGCCACGGCCAAGACGGAATAAGGTATCGAGATCAACAGAACCATCGGCATTCTGATGACGGGCCGGTACGTTGCCCAGCAACAGGCTGGTGGTCAGTACGTGATCGTACCAGGCGAAATCGCCCACCGGCACCAAATCCACGCCTGCTTCAGCTTGTTGCTTCCAGTGACGGGCGCGAAGTTCACGTCCGGTTGCCAGCAGTTCTTCCTGAGTGGAATTGCCTGCCCAGTAGCTTTCTTGTGCTTTTTTAAGTTCACGACGCAGACCAACGCGTGGAAAACCCAGAGTGTGATTCAGTATCGTCATCTTTTTAATTCCTGTTTAGCCGTCCAGATGTTTACACATCCATAATCCGCAGGTAGTGTATATTCCACAAGCGCAAATTATTCATGACACAGTGAAGGACTCTCATGATCGAACTGAAACACCTGCGAACGTTGCAAGCACTGCGCAACACCGGGTCACTGGCCGCAGCCGCCTCGCAGCTTCATCAGACCCAATCGGCTCTGTCGCACCAGTTCAGTGACCTGGAGCAACGCCTGGGTTTCAGGTTGTTCGTGCGAAAAAGTCAGCCTTTACGTTTCACCCCGCAGGGCGAGATCATGCTGAATCTGGCAGAACAGGTGCTGCCGCAAATCCAGCAGGCATTGCAGGCCTGTAATGAACCGCACCAGACTTCACTGCGTATTGCGATTGAATGTCACAGTTGTATTCAGTGGCTGACGCCCGCGCTGGATAACTTCCACCAGAACTGGCCGCAGGTGTTGATGGATTTCAAATCCGGCGTGACCTTCGACCCGCAGCCCGCGCTGCAACAGGGCGAGCTGGATATCGTATTAACCTCCGACATTCTGCCGCGCAGCGGTCTGCATTATTCCCCGATGTTTGATTTTGAAGTGCGTCTGGTGCTGGCACCGGATCACCCGCTGGCAGCTAAAACGGTGATCACGCCGGAAGATCTCAGCGCGGAAACGTTGATGATTTATCCGGTACAGCGTCAGCGGCTGGATATCTGGCGGCATTTCCTGCAACCGGCAGGCGTCAGCCCGGCACTGAAAAGTGTCGATAACACGTTGTTATTGATTCAGATGGTATCGGCGAGAATGGGGATTGCGGCGTTACCCCACTGGGTGGTGGAGAGTTTTGAGCGCCAGGGTCTGGTGGTGACCAAAACCCTGGGCGATGGCTTATGGAGCCGCCTGTACGCCGCCGTACGTGACGGCGAACAGCGTCAGCCGGTAACCGAAGCCTTTATTCGTTCGGCGCGGCAGCACGCGTGCGATCATCTGCCGTTTGTTCGCGACGCGGCACGACCCAACGCCGGTGCACCCACAGTGAGGACATAATCACTGCGGCGCCCACGATAAAGCTCGGCCAGTGCGGCTGCTGTTGCCAGATTGCCAGGTTAACCAGCAGCCCGGCGGGGACGTGAAAGTTGTTCATAATCCCCAGCGTTCCCGCATCAACCTGCGTCGCCCCGTAGTTCCACATGAAATATCCCCAGCCCGGAAGCGCCAATCCCCCAGCCACACCAGAATGCCCCATTGCAGATTCGTGGTCGGCAGTTTTTGCGGATTGCCCCACAGGAACCACGCCACCACCGCACAGAGCAACGCCCCCAGATAGAACCAGGAAAACGCCGTATGCTGCGGCATCGGACGGGTTTCCATCAGGCGTTTATACCCCACCTGCCCGATGGCAAAACAGATATTCGCCGCCTGCACCAGCAACAGGCCGATGATGAAATGCTCGCTGATGTGGTCGTAACGAATAATCGCCGCCCCCGCCACCGCCAGCAGTGCGCTCAGCGCATAACCGATGCGGATTTTGCGGCCACTGATCAGGTCATAAATCAGCGTGACGTACAGCGGCGTCATCACCGTAAACAGCAGAAATTCCGGCACCGACAGGTACAGATACGCCTCGAAACTGATGAGATACATGATCCCAAGCTGCATCGCACCTACGGCCATATACAGCAAAATGGTGGTCAGCTGATGGCCTTTCCAGCGCAGGAATGGCAGGAAAACCAGCGCCGCCAGCCCTAAACGGACTAACACGGAGAATACGCTGTCGACCTGTCCGGCCAGATAGACGCCGATCAGGCTGAAGGAAAAGGCCCACAAAATGGTGGTAATAATGAGTAAAGGCACGGCAGTTGAGCCCTAAAATGTTAAAGATAGATAATTGTAACGGAATGAAGGAAACCGCGAAGTGCGAAGGTGGTTTACATCTGTTTAATTATAGAGCAAACGAGAGCAATGCCACGCTTTGAGGGAAACGTGCGCTCAAAGGACACGTTCACGGCTGCGATGGCATACACTTAACGTATGACTGGAAACGGAGGATGAACTGATGAAATGTTTATATGGAATGCTCGCCGCGCTGCCGCTGCTGTTTGCCGTTCAGACCGCCAGTGCAGTCGAAAAAGTGCCGAACCCGAACGACCCGCTGCTGAACAATCCTTCGCAACAGCGGATGCAGCAACAACAACAGAATAACCAGCAGATGCAGAAACGTCAGCAGGAACAGGATATGCGTAACAGTCAGCAACAGCAGCAACTGAAGCTGAAATCACAGATTCAGAGCAATCAGCAACGATTGCAGATCCAGCAAAATAACCAGACGCTGGGTCAGAAATTGAATCAGACGCCTTAGTTAATCTTTCAGGCGCGGTGGTCACTGCGCCTGATCTGTGCTTTTAGCGCCATGTTCTAGGTAAAATCCGGCCCAATCACATCAATCTTATCGGTACAAATACAGTCCACGCCCCAGCCCAGTAATTCGCGGGCGCGCGCCGGATTATTCACCGTATACACCAGAATATGCAGTCCGGCGTCTTTGATGGCTTTAACACGTTC
Source organism: Rahnella sp. AN3-3W3 (assembly GCF_003263545.1). Lineage (NCBI taxonomy): Bacteria > Pseudomonadati > Pseudomonadota > Gammaproteobacteria > Enterobacterales > Yersiniaceae > Rahnella > Rahnella sp. AN3-3W3. The sequence continues at coordinate 3,518 of NZ_JYDG01000102.1, read as the reverse complement.
TTCATTGAGCAGTTTATGGTTGAGATGCAGGGAAACACATTCCAGTTCGTCGGTCAGCGCTTTCCAGTTCTCGTGCCATTCGTCGATCAGCAAGCCACGTGGCAGTTCGGGGGCGGCTTTTTTAGCGGCAACCAGCGCGTCGAATTCGAACGAGGAAAGCAGCGGCGCAACAGGCTGATTTTTCCACAGCTCACGGGCGGCCAGCGCCACGTCAGTACCGGTTTTCTCGTTCAGACCGGTGGTCGGTTTGATCTCGATATTCACCATCATATGATGACGCGCACAGCGTTCGGCAACCTGCGCCAGCAGCGGCAGTTTCTCGCCTTTAAATGCGGCGCTGTACCAGTTACCGGCATCGAGCTTTTCGAGTTTGTCCCACGGCAGTTCACCCGCCACGCCCCAGCCGTTACTGGTGCGGTTCAGGGTATCGTCGTGCAACAGGAAGATTTCCCCGCCTTGCGCCAGTTTGGCGTCAAATTCGATCATGGTATGACCGTATTTTGCGCCCATATCGATGGCGGCCAGCGTGTTTTCCGGAGCCAGCGCGCCGCCGCCACGGTGCGCCACAATGCGAGGATAAGACCAGGCTTTCATGTTTATTCCATCCGTAATCCGCTGTGAGTATCGAAAAAGTGTAACGCTTTCGCCGGGAAAACCAAGCGCAACAGCGAGCCAGCTGTCGGGAACACTTCATGGGATAAACGCACCACAACGCCGCTGCCCGCCAGTTTGCCGTGCGCCAGATTATCCGCGCCCAGCAGTTCCAGCGTATTCAGCACCATCGGAATACCGTTCTGGGCGTCATCGGTCAGATGAATATGTTCAGGGCGAATACCGACCGTCAGCTCACGACCGCCCCACTCAGGGCGCGGAACCGGCATCGGCAACTCAAATCCGCCTTCCATCACCAGCGACGTACCGTCAGAGGTCAACTGGCCGGGCAACAAATTCATGGCCGGAGATCCGATAAAGCTGGCGACAAACAGGCTGGCCGGACGGCGGTAAACTTCCGAAGGCGTCCCGATCTGCTCGGCGATACCTTTGTTCATCACGATCACACGTTCGGCCAGTGTCATGGCTTCCACCTGATCGTGCGTCACGTACAAACTGGTGGTGCGCAGACGGCGATGCAATTGTTGCAGTTCAAGGCGCATCTGCACGCGCAGTTTGGCGTCGAGGTTGGAAAGCGGTTCGTCGAACAGGAACACCGCCGGTTCACGCACAATAGCGCGCCCCATCGCCACACGCTGACGCTGACCGCCGGAAAGCTCTCGCGGTTTGCGTTTAAGCAGCGGGCCAAGTTCCAGAATACGCGCCGCCTCTTCAACACGGTCGTTAATCTGCGCTTTGCCAAAGCCACGGATTTTCAGGCCATAGGCCATGTTGTCGTACACGCTCATGTGCGGATACAGCGCGTAGTTCTGGAACACCATCGCGATGCCGCGATCTTTCGGTTCCAGCTCGGTGACACGCTGGTCGTTGATGTAGATATCGCCGGACGTGGTGCGCTCAAGCCCGGCCACCATTCGCAGCAGGGTCGATTTTCCGCAGCCGGAAGGCCCGACCATCACGATAAATTCGCCGTCGGCGACGTCCAGATCGATACTTTGAATGATCTGGTTTTTGCCGTCGTAGGACTTGGTCACTGCCTGTAATTTCAAATTTGCCATTTCAGTTACTTCTCACTGTCTACCAGACCGCGCACAAACCAGCGCTGCATCAGGAGCACCACCGCCAGCGGTGGTAATAAGGTCAGGATCATGGCCGCCATCACCTGATTCCATTGCGTCGAGCCATCGCCGGAGGAAATCATGCTTTTAATCCCCGCCACCGCCGTCCCCATCGAGGCATCGCTGGTGATCAGAATCGGCCACAAATATTGGTTCCAGCCATAAATGAAGGTGATGACGAACAGCGCCGCGAGATTGGTTTTCGACAGCGGCAACACAATGTCCCAGAAGAAGCGCATCGCACCCGCGCCATCGATACGCGCGGCTTCCAGCAGCTCATCCGGCAAGGTCATAAAGAACTGGCGGAACAGGAAGGTCGCGGTCGCCGAGGCCATCAGCGGCAACGTCAGGCCGGTGTAGCTGTCGAGCATATGCAGATTGGCGATCACCTGTACGGTTGGGAAAATACGCACTTCCACCGGCAGCATCAGCGTCATAAAAATCAGCCAGAAGAACAGATTACGCAGCGGAAAACGGAAATAGACAATCGCGTAGGCCGAGAGCATCGACACCGAAATCTTACCGACGGTGATCACCATCGCCATGATGAAGCTGTTGATCAGCAAACGACCAAACGCCGGGCTGTTGTTGCCTGCGCCCTGCGTCCAAATGGTGCTGATGTTTTCCCATAAATGGGTGCCTGGGATCAGCGTCATCGGCACATCAAAAATCTGTTTGTTATCCAGCGACGCCGCCACAAACGCGACATACAGCGGGAATAAAATCACCAGCACGCCGAGCAGCAGCATGATGTGGCTGAAAATATCCAGCCCTCTGCGGTTTTCAATCATTGGTAACGCACCTTACGCTCGACAAAGCGGAACTGAATGAACGTCAGGCCGCAAACCAGCATCATCAGAATGACGGACTGCGCGGCGGAGCTGGACAGGTCCAGACCGGAGAAACCTTCGCGATACACTTTATAAATCAGCGTCGTCGTCGCCTGCACCGGGCCGCCCGCTGTCGCGGCATCGATCACCGGGAAAGTATCAAAGAAGGCGTAAACCAGATTGACCACCAGCAGGAAGAAGCTCACCGGAGAAATTAGCGGCAGCACCAGATTGAAGAAGCGTCGAACCGGGCCTGCGCCGTCGATAGCCGCCGCTTCTACCAGTGATTTAGGGATCGACTGCAAGGCCGCGAGGAAGAACAGGAAGTTGTAGCTGATTTGCTTCCAGACCGACGCCAGCACCACCAGGAACATCGCCTGACCGCTGTTTTGCGCGTGGTTCCAGTTATAGCCCATCGAGCCTAAGAAGTGGGTAATCAGGCCGAGACCGGGGCTGAACAGGAACATCCACAAAACGGCAGCCACGGCAGGCGCAACGGCATAAGGCAGGATCATCAGCGTCTGATAAATCCGGCTGCCGCGTACCACGTGATCGACCAGCGCCGCGAAAAACAGCGAAACCGCCAGTCCGATAAAGGCCACCATAAAGCTGAATTTCAGCGTGGTGTAGAAAGAGTCGAGATAGTACGGATCCTGAAACAGCTGCGTGAAGTTAGTCATTCCGGCGAAGGTGCTGGAAAGTCCGAACGGATCCAGCGTCTGCACCGAATACCACAGCGCCTGACCGGCAGGCCACAGGAAAAATATCGCGGTGATTAACAGCTGCGGCAAAACCAGCGCGTAGGGCAACCAGCTGCAACCAAAACCGGGACGGTGTGAACTCATGATGGTTTACTCGTTGATATAAAAGACTCCCCGAAAGGGAGCAAACCAGGTTGGTTTTGAATTTGGCTTTTGGCTCCTCCCCCTGCGAAGGGGGAGGTTGGGAGGGGGTTTTA